>CAYNJG010000113.1:0-21680 GCA_964397295.1 uncultured Pirellulaceae bacterium | reverse complement strand
ATCCCGATGTGATCGTTATCAAGTCCGATTCGATTCACGACAACTTTGACTTTGTCTTTCATCCCATCGTACTCGTCGAACGACATCATCAGGCGTACGACGTTCCGCAGACAAGGCAGGTCCAATTGCGTTACGAGCATAATGTGCTTCGACTCTCGCAAAGCAACCATGTCGATTTCGTTATAGGATTTCGAACAATCGAAGATTAGGTGGGAAAACGTTGCCTTCAGCAGCCCGACTACGCGAGTGAAATCTTCCGCAGAAACAAGCGGTACATCTTGCAAGTTCACGGGACGGGGCAGCAGGTACAACCCGCTACTGTGTTTTGTCATCGACTTCTTGAGCAGCGCGAAATCTAACCGAGAAATATTCTCAGCAACATCAACGAGTGTGTAATCTGGTATCGCGTCAAGGAAGACGTCAGCGTCACCGACGGCCATGTCCAAATCAATCAACGCGACAGAATTAGCATCGTCCATCGCCAAAGCACAGCCAATATTGACGGCAAGGCTCGTGGAACCGACGCCGCCGCTCGCTCCAGCAACGGCAATCGATGTGCAACCGCGGACTTTACCCAGAGCTCCGCCTTCTCGTGCAGCAGAAACTCGCTCAAAAGCCGCAACTACTTCTTCGCCGGAAACAGGATGCGTCAGGAATTCCTTCGCACCAGATCGCATCGCACTAAGAATGAGATTGCCATCGGATGACGGAGCAACAACTAAAACAGACGCCTTTGAAATCTCGCGAAGTTTTTCAACAAGTTGCAAACCAGGGTTCGGATCTGCTCCTAACACGACCATCACCGCGTCTGGAGAAGTTTGCTCGACTACATCGGGAAAGAACTCGTATCGAGCACATTCCGCCTCGAGCCATACAATGTCCATCCCCAGTAGCAGGGACTTGATCTGTTCTCGAGATTGATCGTTCGGATCAACAATGGCGAGTCGCAGTACGTTAGACATCTCGTATTCTATCTCGCGTTGTAGTCGTTGCAGTTAGTTGTAAGTTAGTTATGCCGTCCATCGACGGCCAGCGTTTCCGGCTATCGCCTCTGAGCTGGTGGGCAAAAGTGTGCCAGCCATTTCTGACTGGCACACTCCGCACCATTAACTCTAGGACGTCAAAAGCCGCTGTCCAAAAAAGTGTGGCGTTTCAGGCTGAATACAGTCGGTTCAACCATGACAACCGCACCTTTTTCAAAATCATCTTCCCCAGCGGCTCTTAAAAGCCGTTCGGCCACCGTTCAATCGCTTCGCCGAAGCTTTCGGACCAACCGGTGGTGTCTCGGTGGGAGGTCGCATACCAAATGGCATGTTGGTCGACGGAACACTGTTCGCCGACGGTAGCGGAACGCTACTGTCGTACGGAAGTGTCTCCGCCGCGGGAACCGGAGAGTCGGTTGGAATCGAACCACCCCGATAACCCGAACCATCCGTCGGTGCACCTTCCATTGGTGCACTTTCCATGGGCATTCCCTCGGTTGGGTACCCGTGCGACATCATGCCACTCGCTGGAAGTCCTTGCGATCCAGTCGCACTGAACTCCCCACGGCCTGGGCGACATTTGAGGCACGAACCATCAGGACAGCAGTTCGGTACCTCAAGGTAGCCACGCATGTAGAGTTCCTTGTCATCCGGTACGGTCGTGTGCTCACCAGGTCCGAATACTGGAACTTCATCACGGTCCATGGCGTCAGCAAACTCAGGTCGTACGAGAACGAGCAACTCGATCTCATTCGAGGTCTGCTCAACCCGTCGGAACAAAGACCCCGCGAAGGGCAGATCTGCCAAGACGGGTATACCACGATTTTGCGATTCCACACGATCTTGGATCAATCCAGCCAACGCCAAGGTTTGTCCAGCTCGCATCTCAACTGCCGTATCTACCCAACGATTCCGCAAGCCAGGGATGCTGATACCATTAATATCAACACCTCGAGCGTTGTCTAGTTCGCTCACTTGAGGTCGAACTTCCAAACGAATGTTGCCGTTGCCCAAAACGATCGGGACGAAGTCAACGCGTGTGCCGAATTGCTTGTACTCGATCGCGACCGTTCCCAATCCTTGCGGAATCAGCACGGGAAACTCACCACCAGCGTTGAATGCAGCGGGTCGACCACTAACAGTTGTCAAGGTTGGTTCAGCAAGCACCTTGATCAAATCGTACTGCCGCATGGCATCGATCACACCAAAGAAGCTGCTGCTTCCGTTGGCCAGGCCGAATGTTACAGACGAACCACCCGTGCCAGTAACAGCACCGGCGTTCGTTGTCGTTTCAGCAATCAAGCCGCTAACACTTTGGGCCAGGAAGTTGGAAGAGCCAAAAGCGGCCCAGTCTACTCCGAGTCGTCGCAACTTGGTGCGAGACACTTCCATGACTTGAACGTGAAGCTGTACTTGCTGGTTGTCGCCAACACGAATGTTGTTGATGACTTTGGGATAATAGTCCTCCGCCATTCGAACGACTCGTTCGATGACTTCCGGTCCATCTACCCATCCAGATAGCACAACACTTGTCGCAAGTGGGCGAACACGCAGAGACGAGTTTGGAAACTCTGTCTCGAGCAGGAGCTCGAGCTCTTTTGCGTTGCCGTAGACAACAAGGTCGATGGTGTAGAGTTCTTCGTCATCATCCCAAAGGTTGATTTCCGTGACGCCAGCTTTCAAACCACTAAGTTGAATTTGGTTTGGTGAGATGGCAATCGCGTTCACAACCTCAGGGTTTTGAACGAGAGCTCGTGGAATTTGCTTGTTTTCAAGCGTAAGTATTTTGGAGCTGTTTGCGTACATAATGACGCGCTGTGAACCCGCCCGGATTTTGTATTCCAGTGCGTTCGACGAGGTATTCAACTGTTTTCTAGTAGAAGAACCCTCTTGCGCATTTACTACGCAGCAGCTTAGCAGTATCCCCAACAAAACGAGTGCTGGGCCATAAGCGTGCCGATGAATTCGCATCGTTCGTGCTTCCTTGCCGACTGAGTTTCTGATCGTCCTAGTTACGTTTATGAGTGGAAGCGAAGACCCTTAAAGGCCATCGCTTTCCGCGCTCATAATGCTGCTACTCGAGAACAAGTCTCGGATGGGATTTAGAAACCAAGAGCAGATGGATCAAGAACCTCATCGATTCCTTCTCCAACTTCACCCTCTTCATCGAAGTCAACTTCGCCAGTTGGCTCAGTGTCATCCAATTCTTCAGCTTGGTTGTCTTCCCCGCCAGGCTCGTAAGTTCCGTCGAGTAACTCGGTTGGCAACCCGCCTTCGTCCGTAAAGTTGAAAGTGCCCAGGACTCCATCAGGAGACATGATCACCATCGACGGACCTCCGCCAGCTGCTACCGGTGCAGTGCTAGTATCGACAGCCGTGCTATTACCACCTTGCATGTCTTTCAAAATTCCGAATAGATCGTCTTCGGAATCTTTGTCGCTTGCCTGCTGTGTACCGTCTGATCCGTCTGTAGCGTCGTCAAGCAAGTCACGAGGTGTAGCCCCGGCAGTATCAACGTCCTCTTCATCACCAGGCTTACGCAACGCCAAGTGGAGCGTTCCCATTTGCTTAGCTAGGAGAAGCTTTTCTGATTGTGCAGGAAGTACGATTAGAGTAACGGTTTTGGCATCAATTCTTGAGCCTTCCGAGTCTGGATCGCGGGCCATCTGATCGTTCACGGCAAAAACGGTAACGTTTCGCAAAATCGTTCGCGTTCCTGTCTTGATCGCGTCTGCCGTGCCGTTGTTACGACCTCGGATGAAGACCAAAACATCAACCCTGTCACCAGGAGTGATCAGACCATTAAGTGCACTTTCCTTGTCGACCTTAACCGACATTACTTGGTGCCCTTTTGGAATTCGCTCAGCAGCAATCGTGCTGTTGCCACTGCTAAGCTTGCTCAAGACGATCGGCTCGCCTGGAACCAAAGGATAGCGTGGGCTCAATCCTTCGAACTCCTCGATGCTGCGAACAGCACCTTGAGGAATCTTGTCTCGAGGCCATTCCTCTTGTTTTACCAATTCGGAATTCAGTTTGGAGTAACTAGGTACAGCTTGAGCCGCAACAAAAATTGTTTCGGTTTCAGCTGTTTCACCGGACATCGCATTTGCGAATCCGATCGCTGCGATCAAACCGCAACCGGCAGCAACTAAAAGAAGAATAAGGGTTTTCGTTGAACGCATGGGTAGGGGCCTCTTATTGCGGTATCAGTTTGATACCTGGTCAATCAGTGTCTTTTCAATTAGGGGAAGAGTGCGAAGTGAACTAACCGATGAGCATGTTGGACAACCAGAAGTAGCCGATCGTGCCCATCGCAATTGGAATTCCGTAAGGCAGCAACATCATGCGAGGCTTACGCTCAGCAGCAATCTCCGCCAGTTTCTCGGGGTCTTTCACTGTGGCGATCTCATTCAAGATCATCCAGAATTGGCCTTTGTGCTTCGACCAGGCTTTGCTGTACCAAACCATCAAAACGGCAAGTATGGCACCGATAACGCCCGTCCAAGCAAAAGCCCAAAGTGTGTGCGTTACGTGAACCCAAGCGCCGATACCGGCCATAAGCTTCACATCGCCGGCACCCATTCCTCCGATGCTGTACAACGGCAACAGAGTGAGAAGTCCAACAGCAGTACCAGCAAAACTCCAACCGAGCCCTTCGTACCAACTGATACCAAAATGGGCCTGAGCGAAGGCTGCACTGTAGATCCAACCGCTAATGATCATGGGGAACGTGATCCAGTTTGGAACTTTAAGCTCGAACCCGTCAATCACTGCTGCAACGATCAAGGTGATAGTCACAACCCAGATTGGCCAGTTGCTTCCAATCGCTTCTAAGTATGCCGATGCCATTATTCTCTCCAGCCCGTAACGCGGACTCTTTGTGTGTCAGTCATCATCAGTGCTACTTACTACTCAACGTGTCTTTTTGCACTAACTCATAAGAAAACTAGCTCACCATTGAGGCAGTGGGAAAAAAATCTTCAAGTAAAACAAAGCCGTCGGACCCACCCCACAGCGCCTCCCCACAGCGCCTTTATGCCCCGAAAACACCGGACGAAAAACATCATCACTAACGACAAAAAAAGCCCCTGTGAACTGTGTCCACAGGGGCTTCGGTGTTTCATTCGTCGACCCGTTCCGGGCCGAGACCGCAACTAGCTTGCGTTCAGAGCGTTACGAACGTCGTTGAATCGCTCGTTAGCGTTCGAACCAACAGCAGTAATCGTCGTCAAGCAGACGATGATGATAAGAGCAAGCATAACTGCGTACTCAACAGCTGTAGGACCGTCTTCCGAAGCCAAGAAACGTTGAACTTTAGTAGCAAATTTTTTCATAGTGAGAATCCTCTCGGTATGGCGTTCACTCCGAAGAGTAGTCGCCGAATCAGAAAAGTAAGGAGATGTGGTGGCGGGGTTTTCGCATGGCCGCCGCGTCAGCCACTTGGGCCGACATTCAAAACCTATGTCAGCTTCCGAGCGAGTCAAATAACTTTCGAGAGAATCTCAGTTTCGCGTAGAGATAGTAAAAAAGTAGCATAGAAAATGATTCGCGGCGAGCAAAAATGGAATTTAATTCAACACGGCCGGGTCCACGTTTTACTTTCACCACAACTCAATTCCCAAGGGCAACTGCTTGCAATTCGCCGTCCGGTCGGTACCCCACTCGGATTGCACTTAGCCGACGACACCTGCCGAACGCCGCGGCGAAGCGAGAGTTTCAATCGAGCAGTTGCAACGGATCAGCTGCGTGCCGGGCCGCCGACCCACCCGCGCGGGTAGGTAGGTAGTTAGTTAAAGTTAGACAACGAACTACGAACGTTTTTAACCGCCGACTCTCAGATGTACTGGTCTCACAGCAATACGCTGTTAAAATCTGCCTGATCTAATCAATCGTTTGATAGCGGCATGCAGGAGGTGAATTATGACCGTGGCTCTTCCTATCCCAAAGAAATCGCATAACGAAAGAACCGACAGCGAACGTCAGCGACAACCTCGATATCACGTTCGCCTTTGGGACGACAACCAGCATACATTCCTATATGTAATGCGGATGCTTCGCGAGCTCTTTGGTCACAGCCTCGAAACAGCTCAGCAGCTGGCAGTTCAAGTCGACTCAAGCGGCTCAGCAATTTGCCTCACCACCACGAGAGAGCACGCCGAATTGAAGCGTGAACAGATTCTGGCCTACGGTCGAGACAAGCTCATCGCGAGTTGTGCTGGATCAATGAGCTGCAGCATCGAACCAGAAGAATAAAAGCCCCGAAGTTGTGTGTCATGGCCCAATCAGAATCGTAAAGCCCAATAAGACGGCCGCGGCCAGCGCTAAATAAAGCCGCCATTCACCTTTCTTGATTGATGACTTTCTCTTGGTTTGTCGTCGCATGGTGTGCATCCTTTCTGCCGTCGCCGCCTCGCCGCCGCCCAATAGTTCTACGATTGCCGCTTTACGGAAGTTCAGCTTCAATACTCGCTAAAGAAGATCTAAACGATGCATCCGTCACAATGATGACGACATGCCCCTTCTTTGGATGAACCGCTAGCAACCCACCGACTTTCGTCATTCTTTAGTTTTTACCCAGCCGATAAAGTTTACCGGGTAAGATGAAGTTTGTATTTTTGCGAATATGCACACCACTCACTCTGTGCACGTCGTGTTTAAGAGGCGAAATATATGAAGAACTGTCTCGCGGTCGTATTGGCAGGCGGAAAAGGCTCACGACTAGAGCCCCTCACCAGGGACCGTGCGAAGCCCGCCGTTCCATTCGGTGGGAATTACCGCATCATTGATTTTGCACTTTCGAATTGCCTCAACAGCGGAATCCGAAAAATGCTGGTGCTGACCCAGTACAAAGCGATGAGCCTGGATCGGCACATCAATTTGGGTTGGCGTCATTTCTTCTGTCGCGAGCTAGGCGAGTTTATCGATGTTGTGCCTCCCCAACAGCGAATCGATGAACACTGGTACCAAGGCACTGCAGATGCCGTCTATCAAAACATCTATTCGCTTGAAAAGCAAAACCCAGATTACGTTGTAATCTTGGCCGGCGATCACATCTATAAGATGGACTACGCCAACATGGTCCGCCACCATCAAGAATCGAAAGCGGACCTAACAATCGGTGCCCTTCGTGTCACACAAGACGAAGCTCGCGCGTTTGGCGTGATGCAGGTTGACAACGAAAATCGCATCTGCGGCTTTGCGGAGAAGCCCGATAATCCCGAGTGCATCCCCGGCGAACCAGGCCAGTGCCTGGCATCCATGGGAATCTATGTCTTCACGGCCAGATTTCTGTTCGAGCAACTTTGCCAGGATGCAACTCGAATTAGTAGTACGCATGACTTCGGTCGAGATTTAATTCCTTCGATCATCAACTCGCATCGTGTTTGCGCCTTTCCGTTTCGGGATGAGAATCAAGACGCCAACGAGCAACAGGCCTACTGGCGTGATGTCGGAACGGTGGACGCCTATTATGAAGCGAATATGGACCTTGTGTCGGTCGAACCGCAATTGAACATGTACGACGAAGTCTGGCCTATTCGTACGTTCAATCGAAATCTACCACCGCCAAAGTTCGTCTTTCGGCGCAATGAAGCCGAAGACCGTTCGGGAGTCGCGACGGACAGCATCGTCTGCCAAGGGACAATTGTCTCCGGTGGAGAAGTGGAACGGTCAATCTTGGGGCGTAATGTCCGCGTAAACAGCTACTCGAAGGTAGAAGGCTCCATTCTGTTCGACGGCGTCAACATCGGTCGCCACGCGAAAATCCGCAATGCAATTATCGACAAACGGGTAGATGTACCCGCAGGCGCGGTGATCGGCTACGACTCCGAACATGATCGACAACGCGGGTTTACCGTAACAGAGAGTGGCGTCGTGGTTATCGCATCTGGTATTGGCATAGAGAGTCCGTCACAGCTAGAGCACGCATAAGTGTGTCTGGACTGATCAGTCCTGCAGCTTGAACAACCGCACGAGTGCATCCAGCAATCCATCCGGAGTACCGCCCTTGGCTTCATCGCGAAGCGATTCTAACGGTGGATGCAGCATTTTGTTCACAAGTCGGTCGAACGCGATTTCAATTTCGCGTTGTGCTTTCTCGTCCAACCCATTTCCATCCAACTTGTTCATCAGCCGTTGTAGCTCTTGGCTCTTCACGCGGTTGGCTTGCTCACGAAGCCGTTGAATCGTTGGCCCCGTTGCACGGCGATTCCAATCAGCAAGAAATCGCTGGGCTTCTTCCTCGATGATTCGATGCGCCTTTGGCCACTCCTTTTGTCTCGCCTTTTGGTTCGCTTCGCACGTTTCTCGCAAATCATCAACGGTATATAAATAGACACCAAGGCATTTTCCGATTTCGGGGTCGAAGTCCCTAGGCACCGCGAGATCCAGAACGAAAAGTGGTCGTTGATATCGTTGTGCTTCGAGTTCTTTGTATCGTGAAAAAGTAAAAATCGGTTCGTTTGCTCCCGTGGTGCTCACAACGAGATCCGCTTCGACCATCAATTTATCCAACGCCGACCATTCTTTCGTGCAACCGCCGATTTCCTTCGCAAGTGTTTCGGCGCGCTCGTGACTTCGATTGACAACGGTGATCTGTTTTGCACCTTCGCCAACTAGGTACTGTCCCGTTTCACGGCCCATCTCGCCCGCGCCGATAATCAGCACAGACTTGTCATCAAACCGTTCAAAGATCGCTTTCGCAAAGTCGGCAACAGCAACACTGGGAATACTGACACGACGTTGATGAATTGTCGTTTCGGTAGTGATTCGCTTTGCAACACGAATGGCGCCCTGAAACGCGTTGTTGGTCAATGGCCCGGTAAAGTCGCCATCGGTGGCAATTCGATACGCTTCCTTCACCTGTGAGAGTATTTGCGGTTCGCCGACAACCATGCTGTCCATGCTCGCCGCAACGCCAAACAAATGACGTATTGCTTCTTCATGCGAGTGAGCCGTGACTTGCCCAGCCACTTCGTCGATCGGTAGGCCGTGGTAATCGGCCATAAACTGTACGACTTGTTCCCGTGTCGGACAAAGATTCGGATCCGTACATCCCGTGTAGAGCTCGACTCGATTGCAAGTCGACAAAAGCACCGCCTCGGATCGCGGAAACCGATTTCGTAGCTGGACCAACGCGTCGCGCACTTGATCGCCATTGAAAGCGAGCCGCTCACGCAGATCTACTGACGTATTGTGGTGACTACAACCAACCAAGTTAAGTTGCACAGCAACCTCCTTGGCTCAATCTCATACGAGCACATCCGTAAGGCAATTCGACGCAACCCACTGATGCGGCTTTTGCGGCTTCGCTACTACCACCTCCGTGTGACGAAGGCACGCAAACCAATATCGCGAGTACGATTCCCAAAAACACAAGACTCGCAAACGTAAGATAGGCGACTTTTCGGCCCTGCCTCGCTGGACGATAGAAGGCATTGAACGTCAAGGCGGCCATCAACCAAATCAGCAGCACGCCGGATGGCCAGACCACCGGATCTGTCCACGGCATGGTCGCATTGTTACCTCGCGCTAGATTCAAGAGAACTCCCGACAACAACCCAACTACCAATAGAACGCATGACGTGATCAGTGAGTTTTCGCTGAATCGCTGCAAGCGTTCAAGGCTCGGTAGCCGCATTCCCGCCGCGTGTACGATTTTGTTTTTCAACCGGTAGGACTGAGCAAGATACAGCAACCCGCCAATAAACCCGGCAACAACACCAGCGGTTCCAAGCAGTAGAGCGATGCCATGACAGAGGCTACACAACCTGTACCATGTATCGTTCGACAGCTGAGACGTTCTCGGAAACACTTGGGCAACCGCGACAAGGGTCAGAATCGTCGGTAGCAAAATGAGGCCAACAGGCGATCTTTGGCTCCGCAACGAAATGACCAATAAGGCGACCGCCAACAGCCAAGCCAAGATTAGGCACCCGTGATACCAGCTAGAAAGTGGCGATCCACCACCGAGACCACTCTGGGCTTCGCGACCTAAATAGATCGAATGGGCCAGAATCCCAGCCGCGACAAAACCAACCATGATCGCCGTTCGGAGACCTACGCGGAAAAACAGTCGCGACACCTCGAGGCACAGCGCAACCGCGTAACTGGCTGCAAAACAAACAATCGAAATGCCTCCAATCATTACAGTTTCCGACAAACAGACGAACGAGTACCAATTCTGGGTTCATTATAACGACCGCGGTCCGCAACCAGCGAGTTGCCATTCGTTATTCGAAGTGTGTGTCTACGCTGCCGCCCATCACAGGCTATTTCCGTTTGAAAACCTTGGCATATTTGCGAAAACGTCACTAGCTTGCCACCCTGAGATGGACCGCAACTTAGGCCGCAAAAAATCGCGAAGCCCTGCAGATTCTCCCGTTTTTCACCATCTGCGGGGCCGGTTAGGGAAAGTTTTCGGGTTCTGCGGGCCGTAGCGCCTGTTCGGGCCGTGCCGATTCTGATGCTGGTTCCGATTTCAACGCCGGGCTGTGCAAATTGTCCGGGTATCAACGCCTTCCCGCGTCCAGTTTTTCGGTTGGTGCCGACGATACCGTTTCTCGGGGACGCAATCGATCGTGCGATTGTGATGCTTTTCAATGCGAACTTTGGGGGAATCAAAAAATGGGCGGACTAAAACTCACCGCCGCGGGTTTGGCTTTGTTAGTCACTACGACTCTTGGATCATCGTCGCTTGTCGCTCAAGACACGTCGGCACAGGTCGTCACGATGAAGCAGCCAATCAGCGTTGTTGGATATACTTGTGAATGCAACTCGTGTGTTGCAGGCGTACCCTGCGGACGGCCGTTGGCACCGCCAACAATTCCAGAGGTTCTTAACTACGAATCGCTAACACCCTACGCTGTCAGCGAACCAAGTTGCGGAGCAGGAATCGGAACAATGTGTTCTGATCCTGGCTGCGATGGCAGACCTAGTTGCGGCGCAGCCAATCCTAGCTGTGGTGCAGCAAGTCCCAATTGTGGCGCAGCTAGTCCTAGCTGCGGTGCCGCCAATCCTACTTGCGGAGCAGCGGCCTGCGATGGCAACGGTTGTGACTGTGCCGGAACACCCAGCTGCGGCGCGGCTGAACCGACCTGTGGCGCTGGTGGCCAATGCGACGGATGCACTTGTGCACCGACGAGCTACGTCCAAGCTGACAACTGCCAAAGCGGTTGCAATAAGTGTGGCAAACACAAGAAGTGCAGTAAGTGCGGAAGCCATGGCTTGAAGAAGCACTCGCTGTTCGGCAAATTTGATCACTCGCACGGCAAAGGTTGCGGCGGTCGTAAATGCAAGAACAAGAAATGTATCGATTGCTGCTGCCTTGATCTTTGCAAGAAGCAAGGATTCTGGATTCGCGCCGATACCCTTCTTTGGTGGACGCCTGACGACGACATCCCAACGCTGGCATCGACGAGCCCTCTAGGTACGCCGATCGACCAAGCTGGCGTACTCGGATTGCCAACGACGACGCCACTGTTCAACGGACCATTGTTCGGCGACATGAGAGTCGGTGGTCGCATCCGGTTCGGCAGATGGGCCGACGACTGCAAGCACGGCTTCGAAGGTTCGGTTTGGGGACTTCTCAACGAACGCGACGAACGTTCATACCAATCAGACGGTAATCCCGCACTGACGCGGCCATTCACCAACGCAGATCCTCTTGTACCAGGTCCAGATTCTCAGCTCGTTGGATTCGACGGCGTGTTGAGCGGTCGACTTACGATCAATTCGTCGAGTGACATCTACGGTGGTGATCTAGGCATTCGCAAAAACCTACTCTGCTGTTCCGATCCATGCGATTGCAGTAGCTTCCGAGTCGATTGCTACGCTGGGTATCGATACTTCCGAGTACGCGAAGGTCTGCGAATCACGGAGAACCTTGAATCCACTTCGCTTGTTGGCCCCACTGCATTGGGAACGCGAATCGATCTATTCGACGACTTCCAAACTCGCAATGAGTTTCACGGTGGTGTCATAGGAATGGTTGCTCAACACCAACATCAAAAATGGACGGCTGAAGTTGTCAGTCGGCTCGCTCTAGGAAATATCAATCGGGAAGTGACGATTGACGGTCAAACGACGGTTACTGTTCCAACGGTGCCGCCACTCACCCGACAAGGTGGTTTGTTGGCTCAACAGACAAACATCGGCACCTTCGAAGACAACGAGTTCGCCGTGCTTCCTGAGTTCCAAGTTAACTTGGGCTACAACTTGACGTGCCATACCAAATTCATGGTCGGTTACACGTTCTTGTACCTCGGTGACCTAGTTCGACCAGGCGACGTCATTGATCCAACCGTGAACGGACTGCAACTCGATCCATCACTGCCGCTGGCAGGACCGGCTCGACCTGAGTTCGCTCCGAACGACAGTGAAACGTGGCTAATGGGGCTTTCACTGGGTGTAGAACTCAATTTCTAGCTAACCTATGGCTGGCTGATCCAATCAACCAGTCAAAACACAATGACTTCCAAGGTTCCCCACCCTTGTAGTTGTCCGAAGCCGCTCGATCAGTTTTTGGTCGAGCGGCTTTTTCGTTATCAGCGACGCAGTTTCCGATCACCCAGACGTTCACCGGCTGGAGGTCGCACTGGCACGTTCAGGCCATTCATCGCTTGTAGTTCACGAAACATCTGCGTACGAAGCTCGCCGATTTTCGACTGAAATGTCGGCACGTTAATCAAGTTGTGTCGCTCATGGGGATCTGACTCTAAATCGTAGAATCCATCGCGGTCCCATACGCCGTGATAGTAAACATACTTGTAGCGGTCTGTGCGAATGGCAAACAGCGTTGGAGTCGCGGGAAAATTCCACTCCCAGTGGTATTCGTACAAGATGTGGTCTCGCCATGGGATCGTTTCTCCGTAAAGCAACTTCGCAAACGACTCTCCGTCCGTTTCGAACTGATCTCCGTCACACTCAGCGAGTTCCAAAATAGTGCCTGCGATATCGATGTTCTGAACGAGTTGATCAACGCGATGACCAGCCTTGATGTTTGGCCCCATCGCCAGCATTGGCACTCGAATCGATTCTTCAAAAGCATCACGCTTGTCGTAGAAACCGTGCTCTCCCAACGCGAAACCATTGTCGCCCATATAAATCACAACGGTCGACTTGTCCAATTCCGTTTGATCCAAGTGATCAATCACGCGACCAATGTTTTCGTCCAGCGAATGTACGGCTTCGCAATACCCTTTATAAAACTCATCGAAGTCTGGCACGGGGTCCTTGTCGTATGCACCGGTTTCCATGTGATCAATGCCGTGAATGCTATAGCGACGTTCTCGAATCCAATGGGACTGTGTCGCGTAATTCTCCGCACTGTTGGCCATCGTTTCGGGATAGTCGACCGTTTCTTTTGCATAACGACCAGCGTGGCGTTTTGCAGGCTGAAACGGATAGTGAACGGCTTTATAGGACAGATAAAGGAAAAATGGTTTCTCGTCATTGCGTTCCTTCATCCAATCGATCGCTTGCGTCGTCAGCACGTCCGCGTTGTAGCCCGTGAGTTTTTCGCGTTCGCCGTTGATGTTCAGCTCTGGATCAAAGTACTTGCCTTGCCCACGAAAACTCACCCAGTGGTCGAAGCCGGGACGCGGTTCATCGTTGTCGTGTCCCATGTGCCATTTTCCGACAAGCGCCGTTTCGTAACCCGATTTTTGTAATGCCTGCGGAAAGAACTTCGTACCAGCGGGAACAGGTCTTTGGTTGTCTACGACCTTGTGAGCATGCATAAACCGCCCCGTCAAAATCGAAGCACGGCTGGGCGAACATAGCGATGTCGTAACAAACGCATTGCGAAGATGCGCTCCTCGTTTGGCAATACGATCGAGGTTGGGTGTTTCCAAAAACTCAGGAGCTTCATCCATGAAACTCATGAAATCGTAACGGTGGTCGTCGCTCAAAATAAAAATCACGTTCGGCGATCGACTAGCATTTTGGTCTTCAGCTGCCGACGAGGTCCATCCAGCGGACAAGCAAACCACCAGAATGATCGCACTTGCTTTTACTCTTTTCATACTCGCAGCTCTCAAAAAACCAAGCGGACTGAATGAATTCCATCGAGCTGGATTATAAGCGGAACGGGAACCAATGTTCGCCGCTAGAGGCTCGGTTTCCCATCGTCGTCTTTTCTAAACGTCCGTTCCCGAAACACCACGACGACGGCGCTAAATGGTGTTTTATCACCGCGATCAATAACCGAATCGTGCTGTTTTCTCGCCGGAACTCCATTTGCCACCTTGCGCGTTGACCGCCAACACGTTCAACGCCTCTCCAAGTGGCCGCTATGCTTCAGAAGACCTGCCCCATTGCTTGCATCGTTGTCTGTTTGATTTCGATTCCGTCCGTGCAGGCCATCGGTATTCGGCATGATGTTGCCAACGCGACTTCAACCGGTCTCGACAACCCTTACGTAGCAATGGGTTCTGCGTACGATGCAGTCGTAAATCTGTCTTGGGAAACGCACCGAGGAACCTTCCAAGCATCCGCTACTCTCGTTTCGTCTACGACAACCGGCGAGTACAAAATCCTTACAGCTGCTCACGTCGTCGATGGAAACAGCGGAGCATCACGTCCCGATGGCCTCGTTGACGCATCAAGCTACACCATCGAGTTTGGTGATAATCCAGATTCCATTTTGCATCGTGTTACGATACCTCGTGGCAATGTTGTCGCGCATCCTCGGTGGGCACCCGGCGATCCAGCAGGCACTGGTCTGTTCGGTGGAGCTGCACAATTCGACATGGCGGTTATTACATTCACCGCGGATGATTTGACTTTCGGCGACGCAAATACACTTCCCGATCCGTATGGAGTTTGGCTTGGAAACCCGCTCGGCGAAGTCGCCACGATCGTCGGTTTCGGACAATGGGGAACGGGTGACGACTTCATCAACGCCGATGGTGGGCCAATCCAACCCAGAGACGGTATTCGCCGAGCTGGTCAAAACGTCATTGATGCGGTCGATTCATTTTCAGACGAAGCAAACGACGGCTATACGATTCGAGCAGACTTCGATGCCCCCGTTTCAATCAATGAAGCTCGAAACGTCGTGGGATTCGACGGAGCAGTCCAAACATTCGAGGCATCGACTGCCAGGGGCGATAGCGGCGGACCGTTGCTCGTTGGCCCGAATCTTGTCGCTGGTGTTTTGCACGGTGGCTACAATCACTTTGACGGAGCAGATATCTCTGAATACGGCGATGTCGGTGTCTGGTCTTCCGTCAACGAGTCACTGAATCGTCAATTCTTGGAGCTGAACGGCGTCTCATTTTACGGGTACGACGTCGCCTCAGACACGGCCTCAATCGCCACTGTACCCGAACCCTCCACTGCCCCCCTGCTCTTCTTCGGCTTTATTTGCAGCTTGCGTTTCGTCCGCCAACGAAGCCGTGTCGCCTAGTTAACGAGTACCGGTCTACCAAGAAAATGAGCGAACGGGGCTCGCTAGTTCGTTCGCATCCAATCCGAGTTGCAACGGATTCGAATTCAACATGTGCAGAGCTCGAAGCGATGCACTGGGCGACTCAGCAAATACGCGATCAACAGTCGTGCGATCGACGAAATAGCTCGTTGGACGCAATGCCGACTGGAAATGCACCTGCCCTGTCCAACGGAAGTTCCCGGAGTCCACCCGAATGTTGTGAAGGGCTGGCGTCTGCCGAACTTCGACTCGCTGCGTCTGCTGCAATGATACCGACTCGTGGTATAGCCGATGTCCGAGCGTACTCCCGACGAAAGCTCGACTGCCCAACCGATGGCTACTGTTTTGTAGTGCAAAGGTATTGAACTGTTGGTTCGGTTGATAGCCATTATCCTGAACTGTAGATAACGAAACTAGCCAATTACCGGCAGCATCTGCCACCACTGTACGACTCGCAGTCTCCCGGCCCGCGTTGTCGTAGACGTTGAAACTCAGTGTCGTTCCCGGCGCGGAAATTCCCGTATACGTCGAATCGAGAATTGGATTCGGTCGGAAGAAAGGTGTACGCGTTGCGTGCCGGCCAAACGGCTGTGAAAAGTTGTTGAACGAGTCAAAAGCAAACACACCAATTGAGATCTGCGTCGCATCGCTAAAGCCGCCGTCGCCGTTATTTGAATTCGGATTCGTTCCGCTGTCCGATGCATCCGAGACGGCACTCAAAATGACACCGTTAGAACCAACTCCCTCGCCGCCTGCGGTCGCCTGATTTGCCAGCTGAAGCCCACCATCCGACGTCGCAGCAAAGTTTGGATTGATTTGTACATCAAGCTCAACCACAAAACTTTCACCCGGCGCCAGTAAACCGCTCGAAAGGTCAAAAATATCTTGCGACGAATCTCCGACGAAACCAGCATTGAAATTCGGATCGATGGTCGCATTGCTTGTAACAAACCGAGGTGCTGCGACAACGACTACTGTATGCGGCGCAAACTCAGCGCTCACGTCGTCGATTAAGGACAAGTTCGTTAGATCCACGGTACCCGTATTTTCTACGAATAAGGCAATGGTCACGATGAACGACGCCCCGGTTTGCCCACGTAGTTCCAGCGTTTTCGCGAGCCCAATATCGGTGATTTCCAGCGGCGTTGGATCGTCCGTCAGCCCGGTATCACCTGGTTCGCCCAGATTACTGCTCGTCGGATCCCGACCACTGTCCGACGTATCGACGACTTGCAAGCCTGGATTCGTTGGATCATTTGCGGTCACTATTGCTTGATTGAATAGATACTGCGACGTTCCCGTTGCATCAGGATCGATCGTCACGTCGAACGAAATCGTGAACTCATCATTCGGCGTTAGTGTGCCACTTCCATCCAAAAGATTGTTGGACGTATTGCCGGCCCAAGATCCATTCACGCTCGGGCCCGTACCTCCCACAACGCCGCTCGCATCAACCACCGGTGTCGAAACACTAACAAACGCCGGTCCGAAAGAACTCATCAGATCTTCGACAATGGCAAGATTGCTCAGATTAGTAACACCGAGATTGCGAACGACGAGATCAATCGGGACCAAAAAGTTCTCGCCTACTTCGATCGGCGTACCGTGATCTTTTGCAATTCCGATCGCCGGAGGCAACGTTGGATCGTCTTCACCACCAGTGTCGCCGGTCGTATTCGGGTTGGAACCTGCGGGGTCAGAGCCTGAATCTGAAAGATCCGTCACCCCTGCTCCGCCATCGTCAGCACCAGCCAAAACTTGGTTGATCGAATTGGTCGTAACGAGATCGACTTGCACGTCCAGTGAATACTGAACGACAAACTCTTCACCCGGTCGGAGCAATCCGGAAGCACCATCCAATAATTCGATGCTTGACGCACCATCAAAGGTGGAATTGAAAGTTGGATTGATCGATGCGGTGGACGACAGCAGAGTCGGTGGACTCACAAGGCCCTGGAATGCTGGTCCCAAATTCGCCACCAAGTTGTCTTGAATCGTAAGATTCGTAAGATCGTTGGTGGCCAGATTCCTCACACGGATTTCGTACGTCAGCGCGACATGACCGGGACTTGTCACAATCGGCACCGAACTGACAATCCGTTTCGCCGCGCCGATTTCACTGATCTCTATCGGAGTCGGATCGTTGGAGCCACCAGTATCTCCGGGAGCTCCTGAATTCGTCGTATTTGCGTCGGCTCCGCTGTCCGACACGTCTTCTACAACAACTGGGCCACTACCAGAATTGGCAATGCCCGTAGCGGTCGCTTGATTCGTGATGGGTTGGGCAAGTCCGCTAGGCGTATTGTCCGGATCCAGGTTCAACGTAAACGTTACGCCGAAGCTTTCGCCTGGTTGCAATACACCCGTGCCATCAAGAATGTCTTGCGACGGATCACTCAACCAGCCAGTATTCAGCCCAGGGGCGACGCCGCCCAACGAAACACCTGATCCGTCAATGGATAAATTAGAACTACCTTGCCAAACGCTACCGAGTTGCGATATCGAGTCATCGAGAAGTGAAACGCCCGTCAGTTCCGTTGTGCTGGTATTCTCAACGAACAACTCGAAGTCCACGTTCCAGCTTCGATCGGGCAACTCGATCGGAGTTCCAACCTGCTGCTTGACCACTCGCACGTCGGGAATAAACAGAGGCGTCGCATCATCCTCGCCGCCGGTATCTCCGGGAGCTCCCGGATTCGTCGACGATGGATCCGATCCGCTATCGGAATCGTCGCTAGTTGCTAGAGGAGCGTTGGGAATGGTCGTGATGTCTTCGCCCGCCACTGTCGCCTGATTCGAAATCGCCGTGGCCGTCCCTGCGGCGTCCGGGTCAATCGTAACGACGAAGGTGATGCTAAAGAAATCTCCAGGCAGCAGAAACTCATTCGTTACAGCCGGATCTAGAATATCCAACGCAGTGTTTGCGGTCCACGCAGCATTTAGACTGGGCGCAACTCCACCAACAACGCCCGACGCATCAAGAGCCACTGAACCGATCGATGCGAACGCAGGACCAAACTGTGTCGCGAGGTCATCGAACAACGACAGGTTATCCATTCGCGTCGAGCCAGTGTTCTCGACCGTCAACGTAAACTCAACATCGAAGTTGTCGCCATTCGGGACCACACTGACTTGAGACTTCGAGGTCGAAAGATCAACCATCATGATAGTCACGGTGGCAATCTCGCAGTTCCCAAAGTCATCGCACACCTCGTAGTCAAAACTATCAACACCGCGGAAACCAGGATTTGGTGTATAGGTGTAGCTGCCGTTTGAAGCGAGAACCAAGGTACCGTTCTCCGGCGGAACAACGGGCGTCGTTGTCACCACAAGCGGATCGCCATCGGGATCTGTATCGTTTGCCAATACGTTGCCGGAAACAGGGGTTCCTACAGTCGTATGCTGAACATCATCGTTCACAAACGGATCACCATTGATAATCGTGTTTACCGATGCTGCACCTGGATCGATCACATTCGCGACGCCTGTAGGACTCGTCGAGTTGCTTAGCACAATGTCGTAGTCTTCAGGCGATTCTACAATCGTGTCGTCAGTAATCGGCAAAGCGAAGATAAGCGATGACATCGAGGCGCCATCGGAAGGTGCTGTGTAGGTGAGCGTACCGGTCACCGTATCGAAGACCAGATCTGGGTTACCAGCAACCGCCGCTGCGATCTCAGTCGATAGACTTCCGTAGTCCGCACCGTTCGTTGAGTTGTCGCTCAATCCCAATTGGATAGTGACCACTTCACCGGCTTGGAATTGCCCACTCAGCGCAACCGTATAGACAGCACTATTCCCTTCACCAATTTCCGATGTACCAGTGATCGACCATGTGGCAGGTCCTTCCCCTGCGCCGCCCGGCCCCTGCGTATCGTCAATAGTGGTCGTCACATTGTTGGCGACGCCGTCAATACCAACCGCCGCACCAGTCGAGGTTGTCGCGTTGGTCAAAGCGAGCGAATAGTCTTCGGGACCTTCCAGCAGCACGTCGTCTATGATCCCGAGGTCGATCACCAGATCGGCCATCGATGCGCCGTCGTTCGGCGCGATGTACGTGAGCGTTCCTGTTGCCACATTGAACGTAACATCTGGATTCGCCGCTGTTGCCGCAGAGATTGCTGCAACGATACTCGCGTAATCGGAACTGTTCGTGTCGATGTCGGTCAGTCCAAGATCTACGGTAACCACTTCGCCGGCACCGAACTGGCCAGAGAGCGCAACCGTGTATTGAGCGGTAGCTCCCTCGTCTACCGAAGTCGGTCCAGTAATCGACCACACAGCCGGACCGTCGGTTGCGCCGCCGGATCCCTGCGTGTCGTTGATCGTCGTCGTTACGTCAAAGGCAGCTAGATCGATGGCCACGTTCGCGCCAGTGGAAGTCGTTGCATTGGTAAGCGCCAATGAAAAATCTTCCGGGCCTTCGATAATGGGATCGTCGACTATTCCGAGAGCAATGACCAGATCACTCATTGAAGCACCGTCGTTCGGCGATGTGTAGACAAGTGTTCCAGTAGCAGCGTTGAACGTGACGTCCGGGTTAGCTGCGGCACCCGCCGAGATTGCAGCGACAATGCTCGCGTAATCCGTGCTATTCGTATCGATGTCGGTCAGCCCGAGGTCGACGGTGACGATTTCTCCCTCGCCAAATAGACCAGACAATGCAACCGTGTACTGCGCGGTAGCTCCTTCATCGATGGCAGCTGGACCAGTGATCGACCATTCCGCCGGGCCATCGGCATCATTACCAACACCCTGCGTATCGTTGATCGTCGTCGTAACATCGCCTTGCGTCGAGCTGACCAAAATGCTTGCCCCGCTCGTAGAGCCTGGATTGCTGAGCGCGATGTTGTACTGTTCCGATCCCTCGATAAACGTATCGTCCGTGATCGCAACATTGACGATCAGTGGCGTCATCGCAGCGCCGTCTGATGGTGCAATGTACGTAAACGTCCCCGTTGCGACATTGAAGGTGACATCTGGATTGGCCGCAGCAGCAACCGTGAGTCCTGCGACCAAAGTTGCATGGTCGGTTGCGTTCGTCGTGAGCTCCGTAAGACTCACATCGATCGTAGCAACTTCGCCAGCACCAAACGCGCCTGACAGTTCGATCTCGTATTGTGCCGTTGCACCTTCGTCTACCGTGATTGCGCCAGTGATCGACCATTCCGCTGAACCATCCGGAGCGCCGCCGATTCCTTGCGTGTCATTGATCGTGGTTGTTACGTCGATAGCGGCCGAATCGATGGCCACATTCGCGCCAGTGGAAGTCGTTGCATTGGAAAGTGCCAATGAAAAGTCTTCCGGGCCTTCGATGATGACGTCGTCCGTAATCCCAAGGTCGATCACTAAATCGGTCATCGATGCACCGTCGCTTGGCGCAGTATAAGTGAGCGTACCGGTTGCAGGGTTGAACGTCACGTCGGGGTTCGCTGCAGCAGCCGCGGTGATGGCCGCGACGATGCTCGCATAGTCCGAACCGTTCGTATCGATGTCGGTGAGCCCCAAGTCAACCGTTACGACTTCGCCAGCACCGAATTGGCCGGAGAGCGCGACAATGTACTGCGCTGTGGTGCCTTCGTCAGCAGAAGTAGTCCCAGTAATTGACCATTCCGCGGGCCCATCTGCCACGCCGCCCAAACCTTGTGTGTCATTAATTGTTGTCGTGACTTCGTCCGCCGCGGCGTCGATAGAGACGTTTGCGCCGGTTGCTGTTGTCGCGTTATTGAGCGTAAGCGAATAATCTTCTGGGCCTTCAATAATCGTGTCGTCGGTGATGTCTAGATCGATCACAAGGTCCGTCATGCTCGCGCCATCGCTGAGCGCAGTGTAAGTGAGCGTTCCGGTTGCGGCATTGAACGTCACGTCAGCGTTCATCGCCGCAGCCGCGGTAATTGCCGCAAGAATGCTTGCGTAGTCCGAACTGTTCGTATCGATATCGGTGAGGCCGAGGTCTACGATAACGACTTCACCCGCGCCAAACTGGCCAGAGAGCGCGACCGTATATTGCGCAGTGGTTCCTTCGTCTGCCGAGGTTGGACCGATGATGGACCACTCGGCAGGTCCGTCGGGCAAACCAGCAATTCCTTGCGTGTCGTTGATCGTAGTTGTTACGCTCGAGGCCAGCGGATCGATGGCGATAACAGCCCCACTGCTACTGCCAGGCGAAGTGAGATTGATTTGAAAATCTTCCGGGCCTTCGATGATCGTATCGTCAGTGATACCAAGGTTGATCACCAAGTCCGTCATCGTTGCGCCGTCGCTTGGTG
>CAYNJG010000112.1:0-21748 GCA_964397295.1 uncultured Pirellulaceae bacterium | reverse complement strand
CAGTATTTGATCGAGTTCCTTGAACGCGAGCTTTCGCGTAGCCAACAAAGAGGCCGTCCTGTATCGGTTGCTATGTTGGACCTTGATCGATTTAAGCAGGTGAATGACACATACGGTCATCTTGCAGGCGACGAAGTTATTCGAGAGCTTTGTGATCGAGCCACGAAGGCTTTGAACGCGGGCGACCTTATCGCTCGTTATGGTGGCGAAGAGTTTTGCGTCGTGTTCTGCGAAAGTGATGAAACAGAAGCCAAGCAATTGGCCGAGTCGATTAGGCTTGCAATTTCGTCATCTCCGGTCACCACACTGGCTGGCGAGATTGCTATGACGACGAGCATCGGAGTTGCCACTTGGTATGGCCATGGCGGCGAGCTTCCCGTGACAGCATTCCTTCAGGCGGCTGATGAACAGCTGTACAAGGCCAAGAAAGCTGGACGAGATCAAATCAGCTGGACGGAAAAGAAGATTAGCGTTGCCGATGATCTTGTACGGCAGCCGTAAACGCTTGCTCTCTCTCGTCGAGTCTTTCTTTCAGCCGACATCGTACAGCGATTGGCGATTAGTCGGGCTTACTCTCTTCGAACTCTATCGCTTCATCGTACTCGCGGAGTTCGGGTATCATGGTGCAAGTGAGTTCTAACTCGGGCTGCGTCGAATCTTGCTGAGTACGGAATAGAAAAGTTGACCGCCGAGATCTCAGAACACCCAACGAAGTCGCGTCGGCGGAGTTGGCTCTTTCGTTTTATGGCCGTTCTATTCGGCTGCTCGTTGGTGCTGTTGCTTGAGGCCACACTCTGGCTTGTGGGGCTGGGAAAGATCGAAGACCCTGGTGATCCGTTCCTTGGTTTCAGCGAAACTGTTCCGCTGTTTGAGCTTCACGAGCCATCAAATCGCTACATTATCCCCGCGTCTCGCCAAGTCTTTTTTCAACCGGATTCGTTTGGCGCGAAAAAGGAATCGAACGAGTTCCGAATCTTCTGCTTGGGCGGTTCGACAGTTCAAGGTCGGCCGTATTCGATTGAGACTTCGTTTACGACTTGGCTTGAGTTGGAACTACGAGCGGCAGACCCCGCAACAAAATGGGAAGTTGTGAATTGTGGTGGCGTTTCGTATGCCAGTTATCGCTTGCTCCCAATTTTGAAAGAAACGCTGGACTACCAGCCGGACCTTTTTATCATCTACACCGGGCACAATGAGTTTTTGGAAGAGCGCACGTATTCGGGAATCAAGAATCGCCCGCGCTGGCTCGCGAAACTGCAGGATAAACTCTATCAATCGAGAATCTATTGCACTGCGTGGCAACTCCTCGGTCGTCAGGAGAAGGCAGCCGACGTCGTTGATTTGCCGGCCGAGGTCGACGCGTTGCTCGACTATCAAGGCGGACTGGCTAAGTACCATCGCGATGATGCGTGGCGAGACGACGTTGTTTCGCACTATAGCTACAACTTACTACGGATGACGCATATCGCTCGAGCAGCCAACGTGCCGATTTTGTTTGTGAATCCCGTATCAAACCTCCGCGATACGCCGCCGTTCAAAGTCGAATTGAATGACGAGTTAACGGATACGCAGCGGGCTGACTTTCTGGAACGATGGGAGGCCGCGAAAAATGCATCTTGGGAAGATCTGCAAACGAAAGCTACTCTCACACAAGCTGCGCTCGAACTAGACAATCGCCATGCGGATGCGCACTTCTTGCTGGCCAAAGTCTATGATGCCATGGGTGATGCCGAACACGCGAAGCAAGAATACCTGCGAGCCAAGGACGAAGACATCTGTCCGCTGCGAATGCTGGAGTCAATGCACAGCGAATTGCAACGCGTGGCAGAACAGACGAACACACGGCTCGTCGACGCACGACAGTTTTTTGAGCTTCGTGCTGGCTTGCGAATCCCAGGTGATGACCTTTTGATCGATCACGTGCATCCGCGGATTGAGCAGCATCAGCAACTCGCATCGTTGTTGTTTGCGGAGTTAAAGAAGGACGGCATCGTCACCGTTGAAGACGGTTGGGAAGATCGTCGTCGAAAGTTGGTCGAACTAAATTTCGCATCGCTGCCGGAAAACTACTTTCCCGAGAGCGTCGAACGCCTGCGTGGCTTACAGAAGTGGGCGGAAGGGCGTGTAACTCGGCTCAAGCCCGATTCGGCGGTGCCGTCAGCAACTCCGTCAGCCATGGATGAAGAGAGATAGGTAGAAAACAGGCGTATCGTCCCACTTGCCGGCTCGTTCGGTCGGTGTCTACAATGATGTTATTGAGACTTATTCTCATTTCATCTGGGCAGCATTGTGGCAAACTTTTCGTTAGACCAACTCAGGCAAACCGTCGCCGTTATCGAGAAGCTCGACCTTCCCCTTGAAACCGGAAATCGACTCAAATCGCTCGGTGTCTTCGAAGGGCAGCGGATCGAGTTGGCACGTCAGGGGAATCCCTTAATCATCAAGGCAGCTGGCAGTCGCGTTGCCATCGCTCAAACACTCGCAAAGTGCATTTTGGTGCGAGACGCGGAAGCATGATCGAAAATGCGGCCTCGGGTTCGCCTTCTACGGTTTCCGAACCTTTAACGTTAGCTCTCGTTGGAAACCCAAACGTTGGTAAGACCTCGGTCTTCAATCGTCTCACCAACCTTCGCGCGAAGACATCGAACTTTGTAGGCACGACGATCGAACGTCGTGTTGGCAGCTTTGAGTCATTGGATAAGCGGCGATTTCGAATCGTCGATTTGCCAGGTCTGTTTTCACTCGAAGCAGATTCGCCCGAGGAAGAAGTCGCGAAGTCGTTTCTGCTGGACGAAAAAACTCGCCCAGACGCCGTGCTAGTCGTTGTCGATGCGACAAATCTAACGCGTAGTCTGTTCATTGCTGGGCAAGCAATCGAGCTTGGACACGAAACGATTGTCGCAGTAAACATGGTCGAACTATCGCGCGAACAACGTTTGGATATTGATTTCGATCGACTCGCGGAAAAGCTACGCTGCAAGGTCATTCCCGTTTCGGCGCGAACGGGCGAAGGCTTTGATGAGCTCAAGCAAGAATTGAGCAGACTTGATAGAAAGTCGTCGCTTGAGATTCTTGCCGAGCCGTTGTGCACTTCTTGCGGTACATGTCCTTATACGGATGGACATAACTGGGCGTCTGGTTTGGCGAACGAAGTTTCGCGTTCCGGCGGGGTGTCGAACAGAGTGACGGACAAGCTTGATTCGGTTTTGACGCACGCGTGGATCGGACCGGTTTGTTTCGCACTGACGATGACGGCCATTTTTGCGTTAGTGTTTTGGCTGGCGACGTTTCCGATGGACTGGATCGATGCGTCTTGCGGTTTGATCGCGAGCACCGTTTCCAGCTGGCTACCCGAAGGTGACTTCAATGGTCTCGTCACGGATGGAATCATTGGCGGTGTCGGCAGCGTTGTCGTCTTCCTTCCGCAGATTTGTATTCTCTTTTTCGCATTAACGCTGTTAGAAGATTCAGGCTACCTTTCGCGGGCCGTCGTTGTGGTAGATCGGTGGATGCGGAAAGTAGGTCTGCCGGGTCAAGCATTTGTGCCGCTGTTAACTGCACATGCTTGCGCGATTCCAGCAATCATGGCGACGAAAGTCATCGAAAACAAACGCGACCGGTTGGCATCGATCATGGTCATTCCACTGATGACGTGTTCGGCTCGGCTGCCGGTTTACACGATTTTGGCTGCGTTGCTTTTCCCGAAGAGTCCGTGGTTCGCGGCGCTCGTGTTCGTGGGCGCATTCGGGCTTGGAATGGTAATGGCGTTTTTTATTGCGTGGGTACTGAAGCTCTCGATTTTGCCAGGCGAGCCATCATTGTTGATTCTCGATCTTCCCGCGTATCGTCGTCCTTCGTTTAAAGATGCGGCAATTCAAGCGTATCGTCGCGGAATCGTTTTCTTGCGCGACGCTGGAACAGTGATCTTGCTGATCTCGATCGGAATCTGGTTCCTGTCGACGTACCCGAAGCAATCGGAAGATAGTTTTCAGCAACGCGTTACCAGTGAAAACGTCCAGCTTTCGAGCCTCGATGATTCGGAGTTGGAAAACCTTCGTATGCAGTATGCGCAGGAGCATTCATTGATCGGCCGAGCTGGCAAATTGGTGCAGCCCGTTTTCGCACCTCTGGGCTACGACTGGAAAACAAGCGTTGGCGTTTTAACTTCGTTCGCAGCCCGCGAGGTAGTGGTTTCCACGCTGTCGGTACTGTACGGATTGGGCGACGATGCCGACGACGTTTCTACGTTGCGAGAAA
Organism: uncultured Pirellulaceae bacterium; assembly: GCA_964397295.1. Lineage (GTDB taxonomy): Bacteria > Planctomycetota > Planctomycetia > Pirellulales > Pirellulaceae > CAYNJG01. The sequence goes on along the minus strand of CAYNJG010000112.1, from coordinate 17,491 downwards.
AGCTGGCCACAGCGAAACGATCTGACGGTTCGTCCGCCTTCGACATGGCGACGTGCCTAAGTTTGCTTGTGTTCTTTGTGCTCGCTATGCAATGTTTACCAACACAAGCCATTACTCGTAGAGAAACGGGCTCGTGGAAGTGGGCCGCATTTCAGTTTGCTTATATGAGCATTTTGGCGTATGTGATGGCGTTCCTAACGTATCAGTCGATTCGTTTTTTTACGGCTTAAGCGATTGTTTGCGTTCGGCAAGCAAGTCCGGCTAGGTGATTCTCTACATTGGGGCAGGGTACCGAGAACCAATGAAAAATGTGTTTGCAACGAGTTTGTAAGCCGGGTTCTGTACTCGTAAAAACGAGCGATGGCCATTTATCTAGGATGCCGATTGCTCGACACCTCAAGCGGTCTACCCGAACGTGCAAACGTGGCGAGCAGCCACGCGCGGTGACAAGCACCGCTCCGCTCTGTTTGACCTTGCTCCGAGTGGGGTTTACCCAGCCAGCTGAGTCACCTCTGCTGCTGGTGAGCTTTTACCTCACCGTTTCACCCTTACCCTTGGCGAACCAAAGGCGGTTTACTTTCTGTTGCACTTGCCCGAACCAAACCACTGACACGACGAATCGTGACCATGAATTGGTTGGTCGGCGTTACCGACCACCCTGCTCTCAGGAGCCCGGACTTTCCTCCCGCTTCGGTCGAAACCAAAGCCGGCGACCATCCCACTCGCTGCAAACACATTTAAGACTTATAACAAAAACGGAGTTTTTCGCTCACCTACCCATTTTACAGGTTTTGTAAAAGTCATACGCGTTTGTGAGCCACCCAACGCAAAATCTGGGTGAATTCCGTGCGATTACCGCTATAGTGTGCTCTGGGCATTCTTTCGCGTATTGTCGCCACCGCGACACGGAACTACGCTAAAAGAGTAGGGGGCATCGAACGGAAATGGCTACGGGATTTTGACACAACACCGCCAATCAAGTTCAGTAGAGAATGCAGCTTCCTGGAGGAGCGAAATGTCCAAGAAGAGAACCGCTTTTACATTGGTCGAATTGTTGGTGGTGATCGCCATCATTGCCATGTTGGTTTCTCTATTGCTTCCAGCTGTTCAACAGGCCCGCGAAGCCGCGCGGCGTTCTCTCTGTTCAAACAACGTCCGACAGTTCACGTTGGCACTGATCAACTACGAAACAGCCCAGGGCGAAATGCCGCCACCGGGTTACGCTGGCATCAATCGCACACCCACCATCGCGCTGGGCGACTTTGTGCCGAACTTCGGAAGGCAGATTAGCTGGATCGTCCTTACGCTGCCGTATATGGAAGAGCAGAATCTGTTCGACCAGTTCGATCTTGCTTCCGGTGGACCATCGGTTTTCGAACAGAAAAACAATCCGGCGGGGCAACAACCGTCATCGATGCTCTGCCCAAGCGATAGTGCGCTGGGGCGATTTTGCCAGGGATCGATCACGCAAGACGTACCCATCGCCAAAGGAAACTATGCGGCGTGGGTGAGTCCGTTTCACGTTGATCTTCAGGGACCCTTTCCGGGGGCTTTAGGTGGATGGGGACTCAAAATCAAAAAAGTAACCGATGGTTTGTCCTCAACGTTTATGATCTCTGAGGTTCGAACTCGAGCGGAGCCTACAGATCAACGCGGAGCGTGGGCGCTGCCATGGAACGGTTCGAGTTTGCTTGCGTACGACGGGCACTACGATTTTCAAATCGGTGGTGAGTTCGAAGTCGATCGCGTCGTTAGTGTGATGCAGACTCCTAACCACTCTGGACCCAACTTGGATCCGATCTACGACTGCCAAGATCCTGCGGCGGCACAAGTCGAAGGCGTACCATGTGCAGAGTACACCTTCGCTACCAACTCGAACCGAAACGCGTACCTTTCTTCAGCACCTCGCAGCAGTCACCTTGGCGGTGTGAATGTGGGTTCGATGGATGGTTCGATTCGATTCGTTACGGATGATGTTGATCCTTTGTCGATGGCCTATCGAATTAGCATCAACGACGGAAAATCGGGATCCGTCGCTCAGTAGGCATTTCAGCAGATCGTACGGATCATGAAGAAGCTGCATCAACTCGCTATGGTTTTTTCGTGTGTCGGTGCTGCTCTGGTTGTTATCGCAATGATTCTTACGAACGTTGTGGTTCCTAATCTTCCAGCGACGACTACTTGGTCCAACGAAGAAGCAACCGCCTATGCGGAAGCCTCAAAGACGTACCACAATGCGACCTTCGACAAATCGCTGGACGAAACGGAGCTTCAGCAGACAGCGGACGATTGGCAGGCTCAACGGGACAAGCTTGACGCGGCGATTGCGAAGCGATCGATTATCCCGAAGCTTGTGCGTTACTGCGGCTTTGCCTGCGTGATAGCTGGTCTTTGTCTGTACGTGATGGCGAAGATCCGCAACGAAGAAGGATAGGGTTAAATCCTATCGCTCGATAAGTTGTGTTTGAATCTCGGCAAAGATCTTTGCAGCAACTTCCGACTTCTGTCCATGGAAGTGCCCGACTACCGTGCCGTCGGGTGAGATGAGTTCGATCTCCGTGTTTTCTGAGTTCATTGCGGATGGAGAATTCAAAACCATCAGATCACAATTCTTGCGTTCGGCTTTCGTAATTGCGCGGAATCGATGATCTTCCGTCTCAAGTGCGAAACCGACGACCCAGCGGTCGTTCTTCTCTGCGCCGATGGTGGCAATGACGTCTGCCGTTTCGACTAACTCTAAAGTCAGTGGGGAACCTGTTTTCGACAACTTGTCGTCGGCGATTCTTCGTGGTCGATAGTCGCATGGAGCTGCCACGCCGATTGCGCCGTCGCATTCAATGAATGCCTTTTGAGCGGCATCGAGCATTTCTTCGGTAGACACTACGTTGACAACTTGTGCAGCGTCTGGATACGACACGTCGACAGGCCCGCTGATAATGACGACCTCGTGTCCTGAGGCGATGGCTGCTTCTGCCAATGCACGACCCATGCGTCCGCTCGATGCATTCGTGAGGTAGCGAACGGGGTCCAAGTACTGCCTGGTAGGGCCAGAGGTGATCAAGATTCGAGCCACGGCCCAACCCTTCGCTTAATGACGCAGCTTAGTGAAATATGCGGCTGACGAAGCCATCGTTGAAACGTTGGTTGCCAAACTTACGTCGATATTATGCAGCGAGGTGCCAAGAGGGAAGGTTGATCCGCATTCGAGGCATTGCAATCGTGCCAGCGATCCTATTTCGAACGCGTCTTTTTCTTTCGCTTATCATTCGGATCGCGTCGCGGGCGTCCCAGTGATTGCTTGCCGTTCGGGAACTCGGCGGGTGCCGTGATTGACGGGAACATCGGTAAGTCGGCCAAATCGTGCTGGCAGCGATAGGGAGCTTCGCCTGTTTTGGGTTTCTTCATGACATACGTTCCGTCGCTTTGCAACTCACGGGCACGAACGTTGTCTTTTAAGTAAGCCGGTAGGATTTCGCGTAGGATTCGTTTCTTCAGCGGCGGCGATTCAATCGGGAACATAACTTCGACACGACGATGAAAGTTGCGTGGCATCCAATCTGCGCTGGAGAGGAAAACCTTTGCGTTGTCTTCGGCTCCGAATACCATGATGCGGCTGTGTTCGAGAAAACGATCGACGATGCTTCGAACGCGGATGTTTTCAGAGATTCCGGGGATTCCAGGGCGGAGGCAACAAACGCCACGGATAATCAAATCGATGGAAACACCAGCTTGGCTGGCGCGATAAAGTGCTTCGATCACGCTGTGATCAACTAGCGCGTTGAGCTTTGCAATAATCGCCGCTGGCTTCTTTTTCTTTGCGCGTTCTGCTTGTTCGTTGATCAACGCGATCGTTTTACGATGCAGATGCTCTGGCGCCACGGTAAGTTTTCGCCAACGGTGACCTTGCGAGTAACCAGTGAGCATGTTGAACAGCGCCGATGCGTCTGCAACGATGTCTTCGTCGCAGGTGAAGAGCCCCAAGTCCGTGTAGAGCGACGCGGTGGTTGGGTTGTAGTTGCCCGTCGACAAGTGCACGTAGCGATTGACCTTGCCACCTTCTTGACGTGCAACCAACGAGATTTTGGTGTGCGTTTTCAAATCCATGAAGCCATAGACGACATGCACGCCCGATTGCTCCATATGCCGAGCCCAGCCCACGTTGGCGGCTTCGTCGAAACGGGCCTTCAGTTCGACCATCGCTGTTACGTGTTTGCCTGATTCCGCTGCTGCCATCAGAGCACGGACGATCGGCGAGTCACCACTGGTTCGATAAAGTGTTTGCTTAATCGCCAGAACGCGAGGATCTTCGGAGGCTCGCTTGATGAAGTCGACGACAGGCTTAAATTCTTCGTAAGGATGGTGCAGCAGAATATCTTTGCTGCGAATGGCTTCGTACAAGCTATCGTGTTCTACGATCCCTCGAGGCATTGATGCAGTGAAAGGTTGGTTACGCAAGTGATCGAAGTTGGGCAAATTGACGAGAGCTCCCAAACCTGCCAGGTCGATCGGCCCATTGATGCGGTAGACCTCGCTGTACTGCTGTGAGTCTCCGTTGCCATCACGGATTTGCTCATGCTCGCAAATGGTTTCGAAGATCTCTTCGTTCGCGTCGTGGCTAATTTCCAAACGTACTGCGTCCGCCTGTCGTCGTTGTCGAAGACGCTCTTCGATCATACGCAGCATATCGTCGGACTCTTGTTCCAAAACATCCAAGTCGCTATCTCGTGTGATTCGAAACGCACCAACGTGTTCGACAGCAAATCCGCCGAACAAGTCTGGGAGCTTTGCCGCGATCAAGTCTTCGAGCAGCACGAACGTATTCTTCTTTTTGCCTCGGTCAACCGAGACGAGACGCGGCAGAACCAGCGGCAATTGAACGACCGAGAACAGTCGCTTTGGGCCTAAGCCTTTTTTGCGTTTCAAGATTGCGGCGAGATAGAGTCCACGGTTGTGGTATTTGGGGCGCGGGTGGCTTGGGTCGATCGCCATCGGTGTGATGACGGGAAAAACTGTTTTCGAAAAATAGGAATCTAGCGAGCTTGAGTCTTCAACATCTTTCGGTCGAACGATGTTGATCCCCTCTTGTGACAGCGCGGGCAAGATGTCTTTCGAAAAACACTTGTATTGTTTTTCAACGAAAGTCCGCGTTCGAATCGCAATCTGTCTTAGCTGAGCCAGCGATGGCAACCCATCAGGGTTAAAGTCCTGCGGAGCACCATCGCCGAACGCTTGTTCGCGGAGCCCCGAAACACGAACCATGAAAAACTCGTCCAAGTTTGAACTGCAAATGCTGAGAAAACGTAGACGCTCCAGAAGCGGCGTCGCCGGGTCCATCGCCTCTTGCAGGACTCGAGAATTGAACTCGAGCCAGCTCAACTCACGATTGATAAAGTGCTCCTGTTGGGGGACGAATTCCACGAGATTCTCTAAACGGATAATTGTGTTTTTCTTAGCCAATGAAAGTCTACGCCGCAGGATGGGTCGAATCAGCTACGACCTTTGCGCAAGCTGCAATGTTTCGTTCGGATCGTAACGGCTGTAACTCCATTTGCCGACCATCCGTTCAAGCCATTGACGCCACGTGTCGCCAGTGGCGTCGTGATTATATACGATGTTTGGCGAGTTGGCAGAGTTCCTTGTACCGGTAAAACGGCTGTTCGTCCGGTGTTTCCTCAGTCTTTTGCGTGGGTCGCAATTCGATGATCGTTACCATTGACGGCCCTGCTGGAGCCGGGAAATCGTCCGTGGCGCGTGCGCTTGCGAGAGAGTTATGCTTCGACTTCCTGGACACTGGCGCTATGTACCGAGCCGTAACCTGGGCGGCGATCCGCGACAGGATCGATCTTCGCAATGCAGCTGCCATGGAAGAAGTTTCTAGAAAAATCGAAATCCGTTTCGATTCGCAGCAGATCTTTGTGGACGGATTTGATGCCACCTCAGCGATTCGCACCCCCGAAGTCACAGAGCAAGTGAAGCACGCGGCTGGCGTCGACTCGGTTCGAGCAGTCCTGGCGGCTCAGCAGCGAACGATCGGACTCGCGGCGAAAGACATTGTCACTGAAGGTCGTGATCAGGGTACGATCGTGTTCCCGGAGGCCGAGTGCAAGATCTATCTCACTGCAACACCCGAAGAACGAGCACGACGCCGGTATCGTGAACTCTTGCGGCAGGGGGAAGTTGTCACGTTTGCGGATGTGCTGGATAGTCAGAACTTGCGTGATGCATCGGACGCGGCACGGGATGTCGGTCCGCTGGCTCAAGCTGATGATGCCATGGAAGTCTACACGGACGAGATGACTCAAGAGCAGGTTTTGAATCACCTAGTCTGGGTGGTTCGATCCTCGCATGGCTAGCACCCACGGGCGTCACCGCGGTTAGAGGTACCTGTCGCCGGCCTATTTTTCGAAAGCGGCTACCTGACCCTTACAAGCGAATCGCGTCGGGCACGCATTGTTGACGTTTCGACTGTCGCGTTCACTACGACCTGTATTTGAACGCCAATTCCGTGGTCCGGTGGGCGCTCTTGCCGATAGCCATAACTACGCGAGCGGCTTTCGACGGATCGAAGTCAGTTCAGTAACTGCACACTACAGGGAGGTGAGTCGTGCGATTCCAATTGTTTTTTCTTTCCGTTGCTTTGTTCGTTGTAGGTGCGGTTCATCCAGCAACTGCAGACTTAACTTTTGATGTTCCGGACGCGCCGCTTCCGCCGGGGGTCGTTGTCGAGAAGCCGGTTCCCGTAAGCAATAAAATCGTTTGGCGCGAAGACATCAACAAGGTCAAAGAAGACCCTAAGACCGCTAACCGACCAATGCTGCTGTTCATCACAGCTCCGGGCTGCGAGTATTGTGTTTTGATGCACAAAGAAACGTTCACTGACAAGAAAGTGATCGGTGCCGTGAATGAAACGTTCACTGCTCTAGAGATGGATGCGAAGAAACACAGCGGGATTGCCCGAAGTCTGAAGGTAAAAGTCTTCCCAACAACCGCGGTCATCCACCCGAGCGGTCGAGTTGTCGACCTCATGCCAGGGTTTCAAGGTCCAGCTGGTTTTCTAAAGCGACTTCAGGTAGCGCAGGAAAAGTTGACAACGGAAACCAAGCTCTTGGCCGCGAAGAAAAAGGCGACGACGAAGAAGTAGTCACATCGCGATCAGCGTAATTTTGAGACCACGTCGGTGGCGTATAGGCCCGGCGTGGTTTTTACTTTTTATCACGTAGTAAAAAGTAAAAGAAGATTCCAACAGGCAAAGCAGTTGCGACTCCGAAGAACAAGATTCCAAGTAGTGTCGCCATTCGATCGATCTCTCTCTAATACGCTTTTAATGTTGGCAGCGGGTCCAGCTGTCGTAGCTCTTCAACCAACGCCCGGACTCTGACCGGCAATCGCCGATCTCGAAATTGTAGATCCCGGTTCGAATGATGACTAGTGGTTTTTGGCCCGTTGCTATTTGGGGTTGTCCGTAGCTGTGTCGCCACATTTGAACCGGGTTGCCTGGCAAGTGTTAACGATTTGCTCGTTTGGCTTGCCGCCACTCTTGAAAGAGGATCTGCGGGAACATTCGTGCATTGGTGAGATATCGTTTTGACAATCGCTTTGGCTCCGATGCACAGCGGTGAAGCCACTCCAACCCGCAGCGTCGCATCCAGACCGGAGCCTGGGGTTTCTCTCCCGCCAGAAAATCAATAGTAGCGCCTATGCAAAGCAGAACCTTTGCATCGATTTGCTCGTGAAAGCGTTGCGTCCAAATCTCTTGCTTTGGAGCACCGACACCGAAAATCACGACATCTGGTTTGGCTTTGCGAATTCGTCGAAGGATGGATTCGCATTCTTCCTCGTTGTCTTGAAAGCCGAACGGCGGGCTGTAAGTTCCCACAACTTTGATCTTCGGCCAGTTCTTATCGATGGTTCGTGCGGCTTTAACGGCGACGCCAGGCATCGCCCCCAAAATGTACACACTCGTGCGTTCGTCCCGTTCCTCGAATTGGTCGAAGAGATGCGGAACAAGTTCCGAGCCGGCGACTCGCTCTGGCAATGGTGAGCCTAGCCATTTCGAGGCGACTACGACAGGGAAACCGTCGGCAACCACCAGCGAAGCATCTCGATACGCTTGTCTTAGCGCCTCGTTCTTTTGCAGCAGCAGAACATGGTCAACATTCGGTGTGACAACAAACTTGCATTCCCGTGCATCGTTTTGCACCCAACTCATGATGCGTTCGACCGTACCTCGCATATCGAGCACATCAATGTCTATGCCGAAAAGCCTAACTCTATCGTTTGGTTTCTCGGCCGCCGAATCGTTTGATTTAGGATTTTTTTCTTCTGTGGTTTGCATAGCGGATCCCAAGAGCTAGAGGCTGACTAGCAACTCTAGGTCACATGATCCTATAGGCACGGGCTATTGATGTTGCAAAAAAGAATCGCCGCCCAAACCAGTGGCTGGGGCGGCGCGAAAAGTCGATCGAACTGCTGGTTGCGATGATTAGTCAGCGCAGCAGGTTTGGCAGCAATCTGCTGAACAGGCGCATTCGCCGCCAGTTCCGCAATCGCAGCCGCTTTCGTCACAGACGCATACGTCGCATGCGCAAACTTCGCAGCAAGCACAAGGCGATGCTGATTCTACGGAACCGAATCCACCGAACACGTAAGTGGCTGAAAGGCCAGCGAGCAGCGCAGCGGTAACTAGAGTTTTCTTAAGCATAAAATTATCTCCTGAAAAATGAGTTGAAAAACAATCATTCTGGAGACTAATTAAGCCAAACGCCTAGAGTCGCTTGCCTGCGGTTGTGAGTGACCGGAGGAGGCGTTTCCTCTCGATCGTACGCGACGACTCGAAGTGCGTTCTTTGGCGCAGTCCAGCCGGTATTGGCGTTGCTGCTCGAAGCAGACTCTGAGTCTTTGCTTTGGACGACAGCCAGTTCGCTGGCTGACGTACCAGTTGAGCACTCGCAATTCGGCTCGCCGTGTTCGTCGGTTTTACAACATGAATTGGCGGATCCGCAGCAACTGCTGTCGGCCACGGTCTTAAGCGTTGCGCAGCAACTCTGTGTGACAGGTTTGTCAGTGCAGCAACAATTCTCAAACGCCGAAACCGGCAGGCAAAGCAGCCGGAGGACAAGTAGAACAGTGGTGCAACGAATCGCGAACATGTCTTAATTCTTGGGTTTGGATGCATTGAAGTCAATTGAAGAATCGTCTTCTTGCTTCTATCTGCTCGCTCTGCAACGTTTTTGTCCATTTGACGGGAATATTCAGCCAGGATCGCCGACGTATTGGTGAAAGTTCCGCTTAGCGACTCTTGGCATAGCCGTATTCACAAAACCACTTCCAAGCGTCTGCAGCACTCTCTTCGACCGGACGCAACCGATAGCCCAATTCACGTTCCGCTCGGCTACTATCGTAGTAGTGAAAAAGCATCGACATCGCAATCGTGCCGGAATTAACATCGCCTTCGCGGCCACTTAGCTTCGCCATTAAGTCACCCCATTTTCCGGCAGCCTTCAGAGCGATTGGGCCAGCCGCTCCGATGGGCGGGGAGCCGCCCGATACTTTTGCAAAGATCTTCCATGAGTCGACATACGTAATGTTGTGTCCTGCCAAAATGTACCGACGGTTATCTGTCTGCTCGGTTGCAGCGTAGCAAATCGCTGCAGCAACATCGCGCACGTCGCAAATGCTGAAACCACCACTTGGTCCGAACGGCGTGAACTTCGTCGCGACTTCGAGAAGTAACCGACCCGAAGATGGTTTCCAGTCCCAGGGGCCGAGCATGAAACCTGGATTCACAATGATGGCATCGAGCCCGGCTTCGATTTGTTCGAACAAGTCAGCTTCGGCCTCTCGCTTGGTCAGCACGTAGCCAATATCACATTTGGCGTCGCCCTTGGTTTCTTCGTTGACCAAGTTGTCAACGCTTCCCGCCGGTAACGCATCAACACTAGAGACGAAAACCATTTTGATGTTTCGTTCTCGCGCGATTTGGGCGATGGCTTTTGTTGCCTGCGTGTTGACGACATGTTGAGATGGCCGCGGTTGTTTGCCAATGTGCGTATCGCCGGCAGAGTGAATGATTGCTTGGACTTCGGGTATTGCGTCCGACAAAGTTTCTGGTTTGCTCAAGTCTCCTATGCAAAACGTGACGTCAATTCCCTCAAACGGTCGTTGATCGTGGCCTTCGCGAACCAGCGCGAACAGTTCGTGATCGCCGTTCAAGTGTCGAACGCAATTGTTACCCACCAATCCGGTTGCGCCGGTGACCAATATCTTCACGACAACTTAGCTCCGATTTTGTCGAATAGGTTGCACGGATGAGCCACTAGTAGCACGCCAACACCTCGGTTCAAAAAAAGACTATGATCCGTCTCTGTTGACCTAATTTAAATCCAGGCTTTTCCGTATGTCTAGCGTCTCTGTCTTACCTGTTTCTACGAAATCACAACAGAAGACTTTTCTCGAACTGCCGTGGGAAATCTACAAGAGAGACGATGTTTGGATTCCACCCCTTCGGATGGACCAGAAAGAGATGGCGGGGTTTGCGAAACATCCGTTCTACGAACGAAATGAACAACAAGCGTTTCTTGCCGTGCGAAACGGCGAAACGGTCGGTCGGATTTCGGCCATCTTGAACCATGGGCATAACGAACGTTTTGATGAGCAACGCGGCTTTTTCGGTTTCTTCGAATCGATTGATGATCAAGAAGTTGCCAATGCCTTGTTTGACGCGGCCGCCGACTGGTTGCGAAAGAAGGGCATGACGGACCTGCGTGGCCCGTGTAGTCCCGCGCAGAACTACGAATGCGGTTTGTTGATTGACGGCTTCGACATTCCTCGCACTTTCATGATGAGCTACAACCCGCAGTATTATCAGGCGCTGTGGGAAAACTACGGTTTCGAAAAAGCCGAAGACTTGATCTCCTTTTGGGGCCACGTCGATATGGTTGAGTCGCTTGATAAGAAGATGGCGTTCGTGATTGAGGAAGCTATCCGTCGCTTCAACATCGAGCTTCGCCCGATCAACAAGCGTAAGTTCGGGAAAGAAGTGGAAATGTTTCTTGATATCTACAACAAGTCACTCGTTGCGACGTGGGGCTTTGTTCCACTGTCGGACAACGAGATACGAACACTCGCCAAGTCCCTGAAACATCTGATTGTACCAGAGATGACGAGTGTGGCCTTGGTGGACGGTAAGCCAATCGGAGCCGTATTCGGATTGCTTGATTACAATCCGCGAATTAAGGAAATCGATGGCAAGCTGTTTCCATTTGGTTTCATTAAACTGTTAAGCAATAAACGTGCGATCAAACGTGTTCGGTTGGTCAGCACGAATGTACTCCCGGAATACCAGCGTTGGGGTGTCGGCCTAGTGCTCATGTCCAGGCTCGTACCGGAAGTCTTCAAGTGGGGCATCGAGATTGCCGAATTCTCTTGGGTACTCGAGTCCAATCACCTTTCGCGAGCGACGTTGGAACGAGGCGGAGCGAAGATCGACAAAATGTATCGTATGTATGACAAGTCGATCGCCTAGTTTGCGGCGAGCCCGTTGCATTGCCCTCAGCTATTCGTTGCGGCGTACCGAGCAACGTTACGCCCCGCACCTAGCCAACGTGCCTTTTCTCGATTAATTTGCGTTGATGACCGCCAACCGCGAAGTAGTGATCACTGGTCTTGGAATCGTTTCGCCGATCGGAATTGGTCGGGCGGACTTCGAGCAGTCCCTGCGCGACAAGCAAAGTGGCGTTGCGGCGATCCAGCAGTACGACAACAGCGAGTTGAGTGTTCCCTTTGGCGCTGAGCTGAAGGACTTCCAAGCGAAGCTTTACGTGAAGCCACGGAAGAGCCTCAAAGTCATGTGCCACGAAATCCAAATGGGCGTGGCGTCTGCAGCCTTGGCCGTCGAAGACGCAGACCTGGATGTCGAGCAAGTCGATGCCGACCAATTTGGCGTTGTCTACGGCTGCCCAATGTTGTACTCGGATACGGTTGAGGTCGCCGATCTTTTTAGGCATAGTGCGAAAGATGGTCGGTGTGACCTGCCGCTGTTCGGTGAGAATTTTCCAAGGCAGCTTCAACCGCTTTGGATGTTGAAGTACTTGCCCAACATGTCGGCTAGCCATATTGGCATCGCTCACAATGCTCGCGGTGCGAACAACTCGATTGTGATGGGCGATGTATCGAGCTTGCTTGCAATTATTGAAGCGACCACCGTGATCCAGCGAGGTCTCTGCGATGTAATGCTCACCGGCGGAACGGGTAGCCGTTTGAACCTCACCGGTATCACGTACCGCGGCGACAGTAATCTCTCGCACAACGCGGATCCGCAGAAAGCATCTCGTCCGTTTGACGCCGCTCGGGATGGAATGGTAATTGGCGAAGCGTCATGCACGATCTTGTTGGAAGAACGCGAACACGCCGAACGACGCGGAGCAAAAATTCTGGGCCGTATCGCGGGATTTGGAACGACACACGCCGGCCGTGATGGCGTTGCCGGTATGAGCAACGCGATCGCTCGTTCGATTGAACTCTGTTTGAAGCAGGCCGGAAACCCGGCGGTCGGACAAGTTAATGCGCACGGCCAAAGTGACAAAGAGCATGACGTTCGGGAAGCGACCGCAATCGCCAGCACGGTCGGTGAAAACATGCCTGTTACCGCGCCAAAAAGTTACTTTGGAAACGTTGGAGCTGCATCGGGTGCGTTGGAGTTAGCTGCGAGCCTTTGCACGCCGGGCGAAGTTCTGCCCACGCTGAATTTTGAGACACCGGATCCAACCTGCAACGTTCGCGTGTCTGGCGAAACACAACGTTGCAAAGCAGCATCTATCCTGAAGCTGAATCAAACAGGAGCGGGGCAGGCTGTTTCGCTGTTAATCGACAATGTTTCGTAGCGAGCAACATGAAAGTTCCTCAGCTCAAACGCCGCGACGCGAACTCACATAAAGGCGATTACGGCCGAGTACTCTTGATTGGCGGTTCTCGTGGCATGTCGGGAGCCATTGCCCTCGCCGGAATGTCGGCAACTCGTTCGGGAGCGGGCCTCGTCACGTTGGCCGTGCCGGATTGTTGTTTGGGAACGGTGGCCCAATTCGATCCGAACTACATGACGATTGGCTTGCCGTATGACTCGGACGGTAAACTATCGGCCGCTGCTGGTACGAAAGTGCTGCCTTTCGTAGAAGTCGCAACGTCGATCGGGCTTGGGCCAGGACTCTCCCAAAGCGACGGAACTTATCAGTCCGTATTGCAACTGTATCAACATTACAGGGGCCCGATGGTCGTTGACGCAGATGGGTTGAATGCGTTGGCGAAACAGCCCAGCGCGATCGGTAACCCAGCCGGGCCGAGAATTCTAACGCCGCACATTGGCGAGTTCAGGCGACTCATCGGTGAGCAAATCGCACCCAAAGCGTGTCGCGAACGAGCGGCTGACTTTGCGGCCAAGCACGGTGTGATTCTCGTGTTGAAAGGCAATCGAACGATCGTTACTGACGGCACGCTCCGCTACGAAAACACGACTGGCAATCCTGGCATGGCAACCGGTGGTTCGGGCGACGTTCTGACCGGCGTAATCACCGGACTTTTGTCGCAAGATCTAACTTCAATGGAAGCCGCAGTACTTGGAGTCTACATCCATGGCCTTGCCGGCGATCTGGCTCGTGAAGCTGCCGGGGATGTTTCGATGACGGCGGAAACCATCAAAGATTATCTAAGCCAAGCGTTCATCCAATCCAACAACGCGTCAACGAGCGACTAGAAAGACTAGGCCAAATGAACGAGTCACTTAAGGGGAAAACGGCGCTCGTGACCGGCGCGACGGGAGGCATTGGAAGCGTCGTTTGTAGAAGCTTGGCTGAAGCTGGCATCAACGTCATCGCGCTGGATATCGATTTGGCGAAACTCGAAACGCTATGTAACGAGCTGCCAACGAAAACGTGTTCGCTTGCCGTGGACGTATCAGATCCGAAGGCCGTACAGGTAGAGTGCCAGCGAGCATTCAGCGAAGTCGCTCCTGCCGACATCTTGGTCAACTGCGCCGGCATCCTTTCGAACAATAAGTTGGCCGCGACGACAATCGAGGAATGGCATCGCGTGATGGCAATCAACGTCGATGGCTGCTTAAACACGACTCAACAAGTTGTGCCGCACATGCAATCCCAACGCTGGGGGCGGATCATCAATCTCGCGTCCTGGGCTTGGAAATCTGGTGGGCTCACGGCGGGCACCTCCTACACAACCTCGAAAGGTGCGGTCGTAAGCCTGACGTTTTCTGTCGCGAGAGAGTACGCAGGAGATGGGATTACGGCGAACGCAATCGCTCCATGCTATGTCATGAGCCCGATGGTGTCCGAAGGACTCACGGAACAGCAACGACAAGATTTGCTCGAGCAACTCCCCGTGCATCGCTTTTGCGAACCCGAAGAAATTGCGCACGCTGTGAAATTCTTTGCTTCGCCGTTGGCTGGTTTTATTACTGGAGAAGTGCTCGACATGAACGGCGGGCTACAGTTCGACTAGCGATACTTCAACGCTTGGCTGTCTTGGTTTTCCAACTCACGCAAAACACCAGAAGGCCGACTAGAAAAAAGAGGGTCGGCAGCAAAGGCCAGAGTCCTATTTGTGACGCATCACGGACAATGACCGCGTGCCATGGAATGTCGGGATCGACGAAACAGTTGGCTTCTGTACCCGCCGAGTACGTTCGGCATATTTCTCTCGCAACATTTCGGTTACTGTTCGAAGTGGCCATGAAAGAGTACGCGTTGGAACGATGCGTTTCGCCTTCGTAGTCGTACTCGTAGAAAACGTCCGCGGAGTACGTGTCGTTGTCTTCGCCGTCGTGGATTTCAACACGGCTCCAAACGACCGTGCAGGGAGTTTCGACCCACTTGGCGGCGTCGTAGACTTTAGCGACGGGGCGATAGAAAAGACCGTAGGCAGTGCCCAAGCCAACGAGCATGAAGACGGCACCGAATGCCCTCATGAAACATCCAGTGGGTTTGTCGCGATTGCCTAGACTAGCTCGGGTGAATGCAGATGACTTTCCATGACTTTCGCGACTAGCCGAGGGCTTGCTTGATAGACCTAGTCGAAATCCTAGGCCATCAAACACGAGGCCAAGACCAACAAATAAAAACGGAAGTGGAAATGCGATCAGCAGTAGGCCGGGGACCAACGATTCTCGCTTTAGTATGGACTCGGTTGGATCCTTTGCGTTGACGTACGCGTGACTGACTTCTTCCTTGATCAAACGCCAGCGAAGGTCGGCCAGTTGTTCGTAGCTGTCGCTTTTGTGCGACTTGCGCTGAAAGCGTTCACCGGAATACGGCTTGCCATCGACTTCGTATTCGTAGTCGACTAATAATTCGAATGGGTTGTTTGCCGAATCTGTTGGTGCTTTCTTTGGGTAGTCGACGGAAATAGAACGTACATTCGCGGGTACGGTTGGCCAGCGATACGTTTCGATTGTTTCCGAGTATTCGTAGATCCCGAACGCAAGAAATGCACCGCCGCATAAGGCAAACATGCCGCCGAACACAGTAACGAAACAGCTTCGTTTTGGCGGTGTGTTGTTCACGGAGAAAGTCCGATGAAGAAGGATGCCGTCGTATTGATTACGATGCTCTGGCTAATTCTTTTCTACTTCTTCGATCGACCAATCACCTTCGCGAGTTTTCTTCGAAGCGGAAGGCTGTGTCGTATTCCCTCCACCATTTGCATTGGGTGTTGACACACCTTCTTGCAACTCCCAATCACCACTGCGCACGACGTCTTGATGGGCACTGTCTATACGGTGGATCGTGACAGACTCTTGCTGACCTTCGGCTACGCTTGACGGAATGCTGGTATCCACGGACCACTCACCGCCGGTTTCACTGTTGCGTTCGAATGGATTTGCACGCGGATCAGAGCCAGGCGTTGTAGTCGCGTCCGCGCGAGGTCCGTCATTCGAAAAATCGGGAATGCTAATGTCAATGCCGGGCGGCAACTCATTAGGCATGGCTGCTTGTTGTTGGCTGGCTTGGTACTGTGAGTACAAGAAAAACGCCATCGCACCCAACATCAGCAATAAGAAGAAATTAGGTTTCCGGCGCGGACGGTGGCCTTGGTGTTGCCCTGGATAATTCATTTCGATTCTCGATGGTTGGTGAATGACGACAGAAGGCCGCCGAGTGTTTTGCTCGGCGGCGTTTCGCTTACCCTACGAGTCTCTTATTCGAATTCGGGCTTTTTGCCTTCGTATGCTTCGTAGAATTTCAAGATCGCATCGTTCAAGCCCTTCGCGTTGGCTGTGTCGACCGTTTGCTTGCACTTCATTGCCCAAACCATGACAGCGTGAGCAGCCATGAGTTTTTGGCCGTACTTGGGATCGTCCATTTTGATTCGCTGAGTCATGAAGTACTCGGCGATGATCTTTTGCGTGTTCGACGCGTGATCTTCTTTCGTCATCACCCATCGACCTGCTTGATTGGCAGAAAGCCCGTCGGTCTTCGAAGCCAATCCGCTGATTTGCCCCATAGCTTTAGCGATCGTTTTGGTGTCCTCGAGCATGGTCTCGAAACGACGCTGATCGCCGTAAACGCCGCACGGCACTTGGCAATGCGCGAATGCAGGCTTCGCAGCAATTAGGGATGAACAAGCAATCAAAAGTAGTGTTGTTAGATTTCGCACGTGTCTGGCTCCGGCTGTGGGTCTTATTGTGATTCGTTCGCGACCACGGAGGGAATGTGTCGGTCGCTGTGATCCCACAGTCTAATCGCCCCGTCTTCTCGGGGTCAATTGACACGTGGATAATCCTGTTGGACAGTGATCGTTCATACGTGTGACATGTGACAAGCATGTATCAGCAGCCATCCGCGGAGCTTTCGCTAGGGCGTTGGATTGCCTCCGCCACCAGGAGAGGTTGCGGCGCCTCGGGCCGCAGATGCTCCGGCTGATGCCGCGGCGGCTGCCGGATTCGTTGCAGCTCCCCCAGTGACGGCTGGTGCGCTACTGCCGCTCGATGCGTCTTCTTCTTCGCCTTCACCGTCACCGTCACCGTTGATATTGTCGAGTGGGTTAGCGATTGGATTTGCTGCTTCCATCGCCGATGACGCCGCGTTGGTTGCGGGATTCACTGCGCTGGTCCCATTCGAGGCTGCACCCGCAGCACTTGTCGCTGGAGCTGCGGTCGATCCAGCGGTTGTTGTAGTTGCTGACGTGACCGCCGCACCTCCACTACTTCCACCAGCTGCTGTCGCGGCAGCGATTGGCAAAGCACTGGCCGCCACAGCACGTCCGACGTTTCCGCCACTGCGGAGCACACCGCGACCGTCTCCACCACAACATGCCGATTGGTTGTACGCGTATCGAGAATCTAAGTAGCTACAAAAGTCTCCACCTACGCGTGGCCCAACAACTCTTGAGTAGTGACAGTACAACGGATCGTAGCCTCGATTCTGTTGGTGATACTGATGCCAAGGCATGTAGCCCGGATTGTTTTTTCCATAGTAGTCACCGT
>CAYNJG010000111.1:0-21768 GCA_964397295.1 uncultured Pirellulaceae bacterium | reverse complement strand
CTTTACCACCACTCTGATAGGTTCGTCCCAGCAGCGTTCGATGAGACGACTCTCGTTACGATCACAGACAGGCAAATTGCATGCGATTGACTTTCGCGAAAAGCTCCTTCTGCGCTACGATCTTCTTCATCTTCTTTAGCTCCAACTGCCTTGCGGAAGACCCATTTTTCTCGGGCCCTCAAGTTGGTGAAAGACTCTCACCTTTCAGCGTCAAAGCTTCGTTAGACAATTCGGAAGTGACGTTTCGCATCCCCAAAGATATCGACGCACCAACGTTGCTCGTTTTCGTCCACGAAGTAAATCGCCCCGCAATCGGTTTGGCAAGGCTCACGGTGAACTATGCAGCAACCAAGAAGAAGGACGGACTCGAGACCTATCTCGTTTTTCTTTCGGATGATGCACCGGAAACGGAAGCATGGTTTGCGCGCGCCCGCCACGCACTCCCGAACGATGTACCACCGCTAATCTCTGTGGACGGCAAAGATGGCCCCGGGGCCTACGGTTTAAATCGCAAATCGACGCTCACCGTATTAGTAGCAAAGAAAGGAAGAGTCACGGCAAACTTTCCATTAGTCCAACCTAGCGTCCAGGTTGACGCGCCCAAGATCGGTCACGCGATCGCACAAGTACTGGGCGACAAGACAGCGCCAACGTTATCCGAAATGGGCTTCAAGCAACCCGTCATGCAGAAGCGCAACAAGTCCGCGCGTGGAACAAAGCTAACGCCCGAACAAGACGGAATCTATCGCGACATGATGACACCACTCATCCGAAGTAAGACTCCGGACGACGTAGAAACGGCGGCCAAAAAAATTGAAACCTACGCGGCGAAACATCCGTGGTTCAAAAGGAAAGTTCATTCCGCGTCGAACATGATTGTCAGTGGCGGCAAGTTGTCGAACTACGGAATTAAGGAAGCTCAGCAATACCTGAAAAACTGGTCAAAAAATCTCACACCGAAAATGAATGAGGCGAATCCCCCCAAACTACCGATCATGAATCAGACGGCCGGTGAAAAGAAAGAAACAAAACCAATGACAAAACAGTAAAACGCACAGATCATCCAACAACGCGTGTATTGATCGTTACAATTGATCCGCTTCAATTATCTAGGAAAAACTGGGTCTATTGCATACGATAGCTGTACGCGGAAACGCAACAAATCTTGGGTAGGTACAGCCATCTTGAAGAAGTTGTCAAAAAAACAGTCGCTTCGAAGAATACCGAGCAAGTTTCGTTTGGAAAGTTTGGAAGCACGATTGTTGCTTACCGGCGATACGAGCGTGGCTGATTTGGGGCCATCGCTTGAGTCATATTTCTTAGCCAACTCAAACCACCATACCCACGCCGAGTTTCAGATCAACGAATCGGGACGCGGCTATTACGTCGATAATTTCTACGACCAGGAACAATCCCTAAGCGACGGTCACTTCCATGGCGATGGCCACGATCATGGTTGCACATGCGCGGCTTGCTGCGGACTACTGAGGACAGAAGCTGCTGACCAACTGAACAATGATCTTCTGTTTGCGGAATCGGCAGACGATCAAGGCGGCGGCAGCGGATCAAGCGAAAGCGCAAACGTTGCTGTTCCTATTTCTGAAATCCCTCAGCTCTCGAGCAATCCGTCGGCACCCAACACGTTCTACCTTGACTTTCTCGGCGAGCGCGTCGTCGATACCGATTGGAACAGGAACGACAACGATGGCTTGCCGATTCACGCCAGACCGTATGACACCGACGGCGACGTAACGACTTTTTCGCAAACGGAGCTCGACGCCATCGTCGAGATTTGGCAGCGCGTTAGCGAGGACTTTGCTCCGTTTGACATAAACATCACAACGATTGAACCGCCCGAAGCCGCTTTGGAAGCTCGCCGCCAAGCCATTCGTGGAATCATCACGACCAGCGTAGATGATCAAGACATGGGCGGCACGGGTGAAGTCTGGTTTCCTAACGCAGGCGGCGTAGCCTTTGTCGGTTCTTGGTTAGAGCGTGGCGACGTACCTGTTTGGATTTTCCAAGACAAATTGCCAGACACACCAAAGGGAGTCGCCGAAGCCGTTTCGCATGAATTTGGTCATGCCCTTGGACTATCACATCATGGCGACAATAACTCAGCCTATTACAACGGGCACGGCACTGGAGAAACCAGCTGGGCACCGATCATGGGCGCAGGCTACAGAAGCAGCCTGACGCAATGGAGCGACGGCAAATACGAGTCCGCAAACAACGCGCAAAACGATCTCCAAATCATCACCAACAGTTTCAACCACGTTAACTACCGTGCTGACGATCACTTGGAGGGCAACGATCACGCTACGATGCTCGAGGTGGTTGATGGACTAGTCAGCAGCTCCGGAATCATCGAACAGAACAACGACTACGACACATTCGGGTTTGAACACGAAGGTGGCGCAGTCAATCTGCAAATTACACCGAGCGACATCGGTGGAAATCTCGACGTGACGGTATTCCTCTTCGATAGTTACGGCGACGAAATCCAGGAATACTCGCCTGAGGATTCGACATCCGTCACGGTGGCCTTCGCAGACCTCGAAGCGGGCACCTACTTCTTGGATGTTGAGGGCGGTGGCTTTTCGCCGGACGAAGGCCTTGGCTATTCGGACTACGGCAGCCTTGGAAGCTACACAATCGAAGGCACGTTAGGCGTGGCAGTGGTCGTCGCCGACACTGGCGGGCTCTATGAAATCAATGAAGGCACGGATCTTATCCTTAACGGCAGCGCATCAATCGGTACTAGCGAATCGTCTATCTTCTCATGGGATTTAGATGGCGATGGCGAGTACGATGACGCCGAAGGAGAGTTCGTCGTAGTGACCTGGGAACAACTAGGACAACTCGACAATCCCATCATTGACGACGGCGATTATACTGTCGGGTTGCAAGTTCAAGGCGACGGCGACTTAATCGGTATCGCCGAGTCAACTCTACGGATCGCCAATGTTGGTCCCGTAATAGAAGGACTGACTCCGCTTCAAGCCATAGCGGGTGCTCCGGTGACATTTGAGCTGAATGTGACCGACATCGAAGCTGACCCACTCAACTTTAGCTGGGAGTTGGAAGGCGAATTCGAATTCTCAACAACCCCGACAATCACACATACGTTCGACGAACCTGGTGAATACACCGTCAATGTCTCCGTCGGCGATGATGCGCCAGTGGTCACGGAGCAGACGTTCACCGTGATCGTCTCCACTGGCATTTCCGGTGACGCGGATTTCGACGGCCGAGTCACTTTTGCCGACTTCCTCGTTCTATCGTCCAATTTCGGTCAAACGGGCCTAGCGTGGACCGACGGTGACTTTACCGGAGACGGGAACGTTTCTTTCGATGACTTCCTGAGGCTCTCAGAGAATTTCGGCACGGGCGTCACTGCCTAGTCGTTCATAGCCCGAACAGAGAGCCAAACCGAGCCTTTCTCCTAAGTTAGCTTCCGACTCGGTTTAGCTACGTCTTCCGCAAGGGTTAAACCTCTCGTCGGCAAACAATCTTGACTTTGAATGTTCGCTGAGATTTTGGTATTTTACTGGAATCGCCCACCTCAATTTCACTTTCTGTGTTTACGCCAAAGCGTGAAAACAGTTCCCCGCCTTAAGTGACGAAGCCGCTTCACGCGTTTGTCACATTTGGAGTTGACGATGCAGAACGTCTATCAATGGATCGGCATTTTCGGAATCTGCATGCTTTCCATGAGCGGCACTTTGATTGCCGAAGCAGCTGACTCCGTGCCGAAACCTCCTGGCTTAGGTGATCCAGGTGAACTGGAATCCCTAACACTTGAAACACCGACGGCAGATCCAGGACACCTGCGACTCGCCGGCCGAGACGCACGTATTCAGTTGCTTGTAACTGGTGAGTACTCTACCAAGCAACGTCGCGACCTCACGCGAGATGTGACCTACCATGCTTCGCCTGCGGACATCGTCGAAGTCGACTCAGACGGATATATAAAACCGCTCGCAGAAGGCCAAGCTACCTTGCGAGCGGAATCCAAATCGGGAATCTCGACAGAACTCGAATTAACCGTCACGAACCAGCGAGTTGACTTGCCCATTAATTTCGCCAACGAAGTCGTTCCAGTCTTCACCAAGTACGGCTGTAATGGCGGCGGATGTCACGGCAAGTCCGGCGGACAAAACGGATTCCGCTTATCGCTCCTCGGTTTCGTTCCCGACGAAGATTACGGTTACCTAACGAAAGAAGCACGTGGGCGGCGTTTATTCCCAGCTGCACCCGAACGCAGCCTGCTTCTGCAGAAAGCAACTGGAGAAACACCGCATGGTGGTGGAGCACGGATCGAAAAAGACTCGCTTCCGTATCAGATTCTTCGCCGATGGGTAGAGCAGGGGATGCCCTATGGCACTAGTGAAGATCCAGTCGTCGAACGCATTGAGGTCTCACCAGCAAATCGAATCATGCCACGAGACGGCAGCCAACAACTTTCCGTCGTAGCGATTTACTCCGATGGTTCGTACCGTGACGTCACGCGCATGACTCACTTCGAGTCGAACGACCCCGATCTCGCGGAGGTATCGGACCACGGACAGGTCACCACCAAACAAGCGACCGGCAGCGTCGCCGTAATGACGCGTTTCCAATCGCACGTCGATGTCTTTCGAGCAACTGTGCCCCTTGGCTTAGAGGTCAACCAACTGCCGAACGCAAAGAACTTGGTCGACGACAAAGTCTTCAAAAACCTAAAGCAACTCGGCCTTCCACCATCTGAGCTCGCGGATGACGCGACATTTCTGCGCCGCGTCATGATTGACGTTGCGGGCCGTCTTCCAACGATTGAAGAATCCAAAGCGTACCTCGCGGACAATTCGCCCAACAAACGCGACGCTCTCGTTGACCGCCTGCTCGATGGCGACGATTACGCCGACTACTTCGCCAACAAATGGAGTTCTATCCTTCGCAATCGGCGGTCAGACAAAAACGTCAAGGTCGCAAGCTACGGCTTCCACGACTGGATTCGCGAAAGCATTTTTCAAAACAAACCGTACGATCAGTTCGTCGGCGAAATCCTATCGGCCTCCGGTGAAGTTCGGCGAAATCCGCCGGTCGCCTGGTTCCACGAGGTCAAAGACTCGACCAGCCAAGTCGAAGATACAGCACAACTGTTTTTGGGAATGAGAATCCAATGCGCCAAGTGCCACCATCATCCGTTTGAAAAATGGAGCCAAGATGACTACTACGGCATGGCGGCGTTCTTTTCACGCATCGGTCGTAAAACGTCGGACTTGCGAGGCAAAGAAGATATCTTCCATCGACCAGGCGTAGCACAAGCGAAAAACCCACGTTCGGAAAGAACACTTGCGCCAACTCCGCTCGATGCCGAGCCCGTTTCGCTTTCCGAAGACGACGACCCACGTCACGCGCTCACGCAATGGATGGCGACCCCAGGCAATCCATTCTTCGCGAAGGCACTTGTGAACCGATACTGGAAACACTTTTTTGGTCGAGGCCTCGTCGACCCGGAAGACGACATGCGAGTGACTAATCCAGCATGTAATCCAGAACTATTGGATTCGTTAGCGACAGACTTCGCTGAAAATGGTTTCGATCTCAAACGTCTCGTGCGACTCATTTGCACGTCGCAAACCTACGCGCTCAGTTCGCTTCCGAACGCGTACAATCAAAACGACAAACAAAACTTCTCTCGCTTCTACCCCAGACGACTCAACGCGGAAGTATTGCTTGACGCAATCGATAACCTCACCGATTCGAAAACAGCATTCGCTGGGACCGCCAAGGGAACACGCGCTGTCCAACTTCCTGACAATGACTTTGATTCGTATTTCTTAACAGTATTTGGCCGACCCAACGCCGCAAGTGCTTGCGAATGTGAACGATCATCGGACGTTAACTTGGCGCAGTGCTTGCATCTGTTGAATTCGAAAGAAGTTCAGACCAAGCTAGGCGGTGCACGATCCAAAAAACTGGCGGACGAAAAGCGGGACATCAAAGAGCTGTTGGACGAAGTGTACCTGCTCGCATTTTCTCGCCACCCGACGGACGAAGAGCAATCTATCGCGACGACGTACGTAAGCGATCGAAAAGACAATCCGCAACAGGCATATGAGGACATTCTTTGGGCGCTGATGAACACCAAGGAATTCGTTTTCAACCACTGATCGTGTCGAGATAATTCGTATGCAAAGACGAACCTGCACAACAACGGTGGCCTGCGTTCTACTCAGTCTGTTCGTTCTAGTTCCATGTGTGCTTGGGCAACTACCACGCATACGACTCAACTCGATCCACCCCGTTGGTGGACAAATCGGCACGAAAGTCCCAGTCACGATTTCCGGAGAACTAACCGAAACTGCGACGCAGCTAGTATTTTCGCATCCAGACATTGAAGCGATTCAGCAAATGGTGCCCGAGTCTACGTATCGCGCCGCCCATCGCAAATCGCGAACCTTCGACGTGCATGTGGGAGACAAAGTTCCGCCGGGTCGCTACGAAGTTCGCGCACTAGGTCCCGCGGGCTTATCCGCGCCGCGTAGCTTTGTAGTGAGCTCGCTTTCGAATCACATCTTCGACGGCACGACCAACTCTCGCCTCAAGGCGTTTCCCGTCGAAGTTGGCTCGGCAGCGAATGCGCAATGCCGAGCGGGCGAGCGTGATTACTTCAAGTTCACCGCCGAGCAGCACCGTCCACTTCTGATCCAAATCTTTGCGCAGCGCATCGATTCGAAAATGGACGCTGTGCTGACGATCTATGATGAACAAGGCAATCGGATCGAGCGGATTCGACAGTCCTTAACTCGCGATCCGATCCTCTCTTTCTCACCGCCCTCAGACGGCCAGTATACCGTCGAAGTCTCTGACACGACTTATCAAGGCGGCGACCAGTTCTTCTACCGACTTGAAGTCAGTGAACTGCCGTTCGTCGAAGCGATCTTTCCGCCAGTCGCAAAACACGGCACCAAAACGAAGTTCACCGTGTACGGCTACAACTTGCCCGGAGGCTTGCCAGTTTCGGGCCTCGAACGCCATGGCCACCTTCAGTCCGCAGAGGTAACCTTCGCGCCAGATTTCGAAGCCCCGACATTACGCCCTGGATGGCATGGCCATGAGAGCGTGTCGTCCGTTCGAGTCGATGGACGATTCGTTTCGCTTCCCGATCAATTCATGACGGCGCCGCCCGTATTCCTCGCTCAATCGCAAAACAGCATTTTAAGTGAGTCCGCTTCCAATCCCACCAAAGACACGCCGCAAAAGCTCTCTCTTCCCGCCAATATTGCTGGCCAGTTCTACCCTCGCCGCGATCGCGATTGGTACTCGTTCAACGCCAAGAAAGGCGAGACGTTTCGGATCGAACTCGCAACGCACCAATTTGGACTACCGACAGATCCAACGCTTCGGATCGAACGCAAAAAAAACTCTGATGGTGAAACAACCTATCAATCGATCGCCACATCCGATGATTTAGAAGGTCCGCCAAAGTCTCGCGACGCACGACGACTTTACAGTGGAACGTCGGACATTTCGTATCGCTTTCGTGCTCCGGAGGACGGCGCCTACGTTCTGTCAGTGTCGGACCAGTACAACGTTGCAGTGGATGACCCACGCCTCACCTATCAACTGACGATCCAGTCTGAGAAATCAGACTTCGAACTGCTCGCGTTCGCAGATCCTGAACGCTTCATGGACGACAAAATTGCTAAACCGAACGGCCTCGGCATCTTGCCCGGCGGATCCAGCACGGTTCGCGTTCGACTTATCCCGAAACACGGCTTTAATTCTGCGGTAAACGTTTTGGTCGAAGGCTTGCCCGATGGGGTCACGGCGAACCCAATTTTGCTCAACGCATCTCGCGCAGAAGGCCTACTCGTTCTGCGAGCCGCCGCAGGTGCCCAACCAGTCATCTCATCGATTCGTATCGCGGGTACAACCAACGACGACTCGACGAAAAAACGCTATGCCAAAACTGTTGCAATCGTACACGGCACGAATAACACCGACGCCGCGGCCACCCAGTCGCGTAAATCTTCCGACCTCACGCTGGCAGTTCTTGACAACAAACCTTCGCCGGTTGGCTTGCGACTAAAAGCACAGACAGTCAAAACCTGCCGAGGAGCTAAGACAGCACTTCCTCTGGAACTCGCACGCCGAGACGACTTCCAGGATGTCGAGATTGCCGTTTCCGCAATGCAACTTCCCTCTGGACTCAAGCTTGAAGCGAAGAAATCCAAGAGCAGCGAACTCCAAGCCACCTTGAATGCTACCGACGCAAAGCTCAAAGCAGGTCAATTCACCATCCTCTTAGCGGCGAAGGTGAAAGACAAACGACCAAGAGCTCCGCATCGCGTCACCGAAGCCCAAGCCGACATAAAGAAGATCAGCAAGCTAGTCGACACGACTCTCGCGGAATTGAAGTCCGAAGGCGACGCTGCTGCGCAACTCGCTGCCGTTGAATCAAAAACCATGGAGATGCTTACCGCGCTGCAAAGTCGAACGAGCGAACCTCGCAACAAACTCACGGAGAACTTAAGACAACAAAAAACTGCCGCACAAACACTAGCGCAGAAACTGACTGCCGCACTCAAAGATACAAACAACGCAGAGCTCCGCAGCGGATTGACCGAGTCTGAAGATTTGATCGCTCGTCTACAAAAGCAGCGCAAAACCCTTCAAAGTCAGCTCGACGAATCCGCAAAAGAACTTAAAAACATCGCGAGTCTTCTCGCCGAACAAAAAGCCGCGATGAAAGTCGAACAAGAGAAAATCGCTGCCTTGACTACCAAACGTGACGAGCTTCAGAAACAAAAAGCCGAAGCAAACAAACGATTCCAGGAAGCAGAAAAAGCTGACCAGCAAGAAGTAGAATTCTGGGTCTACGCAGATCCCGTCCTCATCGACGTCGCCGGTTCACCGGTGCAAGTAGAAGTCGGCAACCAGCACCAGATCACCCAAGGCGGGACGGTCGAGATTCCGATCTCCATCGAACGAGGCTATCAGTTCAACGACCAGGTCACCATCCAGGCAAATCCGCCGGGCGAGTCCGGACTCGCCGCAACACCGCTTGTGCTCGGTCGCGGCATCACCACGGGAAAACTCTTAGTTACTGCAACGAACGACGCAAAACAACGCGAGTGGCCGATCGACATTCAACTGAAAATGAAATTCAACAATGTCGAAGTATCCGACCAGACAAAGATTCGCATCCAGATTACACCTGCAAAACCGAAAAAGGAGGAGCCCGCACCATGACGCGATTCACGCTCCTACTACTCACGCTATTTGCCACATTGGCTCACGCTGATGACGTGCCCAAGCGGACTTTTACCAACGACGTTCTGCCTATCTTGCAAAAGAACTGCCTCGCTTGTCACAACGAAAGCGAATACGAGGGCGAACTCGTAATGGAGTCGGTAGAACTGTTGATGGCAGGCGGAGATTCCGGACCTGCGATCGTCGCTGGTAACGCTGACGACAGCTTACTCTATCAGCTTGCAAAATACGAAACCGATCCTGTCATGCCTCCCGAGGACAACGACGTCGGTGCCAAAAGGTTATCGAATTCTGAGTTGAAAACACTCAAGACCTGGATCGATCAAGGAGCTCACGATTCGTCAGCGGAACAGACAAGCAAATCGATCAACTGGCAACCCATACCAGAAAAGTTCGCCAGCGTACTAGCGATGGAAGTTTCACCTGACGGCAGCTGGCTCGCAGCAGGCCGTGGAAATGAACTAGTTCTTTATTCGATTTCCGAAGGTAAAGTTCGCCAGAAACTCATCGACGATTCGATTCAGGGCACACACCCCGGCGCAGCACATCTCGATTCAGTCCAGTCGATAACGTGGAATGCCGATCAAACGACAATTGCGAGTGGTGGCTATCGAGCAGTGAAGATCTGGCAGCGAGTTCCTCTCGACGAAGTCGAAAACAAGGAGAGTCTACAACAGGTCACGACTTCCGACGGAGTACATCGAATCGAGATCGTTAACGACGGAAAAACGTCAGTCGCCAAGCTTGTGCGACTTTCCGACGACAAAGAACTTGCGATGATCAAGCCGCTCGCAAGTTACACCGATGGATTCGCAGACGAACGAATCGGCCGCCAAGACTTCCAACACGGCCTGCAGAGCGAACGACTACGAGTTTACAAATCTGATGTCGAATCGGCGAAGAAGCGAAAAACCGATGCCGAAAACGACGTTAAAAAAGCTGAAGAGGAAATCAAAAAGTCATCCGAAGAACTGCCTAAGAAGGAAGAATCGCTCGCCAAGGTCAAAAAGAAACTTGATGACTGGGACGCACAGCTGAAAACCCTCGAAGAAAAAAAGACAGAGCAAGAGGCGAACATAGGCCAGCTCAACGAGCAAATCAAATCCGCGGATGGCGATAAAAAGGGACCGCTCAACGACCGTCTCAAGAAATCGAAGGAAGCCCTGAAAACAACGCAGGACACGATCAAATCGAAATCGAAAGAGCGTGACAAAACCAAAAAGGAAGTCGAAAAAGCGCAACAAGCACGTGATGATTCCGAAAAAGCTATCGAACGCTCCAAGCAGGCAAAACAGCGGCTCGAAAAGTCAGTAAACGATCGACAATCGGATATCGAAGTCGCCGAGAACACATTAAAAGATCAGCAGACGATCTTCGACGACTCTAAAGCTAAGCTCGACGCAAGCCGCGATCTTGTTATTCCACCGTGGAAACGAATTGTTCTTTCGAAAAATGAAAAACACTTCGTTCTAGTAAACGAGGCAGGCCATCACGCAACTTTTTCGACGAAAGACGGCAAACTATTACATATGGAATCGTCGCGGATGGGTGAGTGGGAACTCGTGAAAACGTTTGGCGATCCCAATGGAGAATCACCCTTCGCAAACCGCATCACTTCCTTGGCGTTTCGCAATGATGGGAAAGTATTGGCCATCGGGGGCGGTGAACCGTCGCGTAGTGGAGAACTTCAACTTTGGAGTACAGACGATTGGTCGCGAACACACGTGGTCGAAGATATTCACAGCGACGTCATTTACGATCTCCAATTTGCTCCAATCGGTCATGAGCTCGCGTCTTGTGCGTCCGATCGCATGCTGAAGTTGATCGACAGTGGTACAGGCAAACACATCCGCACCTTCGAAGGTCACACAGGTCACGTACTGGGTGTCAGCTGGCGTGCCGATGGTCGCACGCTCGCGACTGCCGGGGCAGACCAAGTTGTAAAAGTTTGGGATGCCAAAGAAGGCGGCCAAACGAAAACAATCTCAGGTTTCAAAGAAGAAATCACAGCCGTAAGATTTCTCGGACTCGAAAATCGCATGGTCTTTTCTACCGGCAAAGGGCATGTTCATTCACGCGACAGCGGAGGCAATAACAAGCAGGGTTTTAGCAAGACCACGGACTATGTTCACCGCGTGAGCTGTAGCCGGGATGGCAAAATCGTGGCAGCTGCTGGCACCAAACGCACGATCCGCGTTTGGGACTTGAAGGGCAAGCAAATTGCCGAATTCAAGTGACTAGCACATTTTGCGCAACCTTGAATATGCATTCCCATATTCAAGGTTAATGTGCTATCCTTGAACAAGGATTATTGTGTTCAAGGTTAGGAAATGCGTAAAAACGAGCTCTGCAACCAGATTCGGGAAGAATACACACTCGCGAGAGGCGCGGGTACTGCACGAACTGGCGACCCTGACTACAAGAACATCTGGTTCGTCGTTCCGCCAGCACCGCCGCGAGAAGTGCCGGACAGGTTGCCAAAGACAGCCCTTACCAAGGCAAACAAGGCCATCAATCAGATTCCCGAAATGGGCAGCGAAGGCGAGCTCGACAAATTCGTCTCGCTGCTATTTCAGCGGCGCGAAGCACTAACGTCGTCTCGCATGGAAGGTACGTGGTCGACTATCGATCACGTCATGACACCCAAGGAAGACTTAGAAGACCAAAACGCCAAGTCCGCCACGGCCTCGGTGCGAGGCTACGCGGAAGCTTTAGAAACGAACTTCGCAAAAATCCTGAAGCAGCAATACAAAGTCTTCACGCCAACGTTTTTGAAGTCACTGCACAAAACGATTGTCTCCAAAGATCCATCCTTCGATGGAACTCCGGGTTCACTCCGCCAACCGGGCAAACACCGATCCGTCGTTTTCATTGGCGGGACGAAGAAAGAGAATTCGGTCTACAATCCGACACCGCCAGAGCATGTCGAACGCTGCTTCAAAGAAGTTCTGGCGTGGTATCAAAACGACTTGGTCGCGGAGATGGGCGACGCCGGTATCAACGGCATGATATTGCCGATCCGGTTGGCAATCGGCCACTCGCATTTCGAAGCCGTCCACCCATTTCAAGATGGCAATGGTCGAGTCGGGCGAATGCTGTGGCCGTTTCAGATGGCACTCTCCGGAATTTCACCGCTGTATCTATCCGGCTTCGTCGAAGCCAATAAAGATGCCTACGGAAAATCACTTGGCATCGCGCAGAAGAAGTTGGATTACGCACCGATGATCGAATTCATTTGCGAAGCCATCGTCGAATCACACGACGAAGCGGAAAAGACGAAGAGTGCGTTACTCGAACTTCCAAAGACATGGCAACAACGCGCGAAGTTTCGAAAGAACTCGGCAGCGGAACGTGCTCTACCATTCCTGATCAAAAGCCCCATCATCACCGCAAACGAATTGACCGACACGCTGGGTATTTCATTTCAAGCGGCCAGCACGGCGCTGAAATCACTCGTTGATCGCAAAGTCGTCCAGGAGCGAACGGGCTACGGCAGAAACCGAATCTTTGCAGCAGAAGAAGTGCTCGCGTTGGTAGGTCGAGCGTTCGGTGAAAAGCCCGATGTGGCACTCACGAAGTCGCGTAAGAAATTGCTTTCTCTATGAGTTTTCGAGAGTGCCAACTTGATCGAACGGCTTGGCCTTAGACGGCTACGGTTGACTCCGACTCGACCGATTCGATTGCAATGCCGACAACTTTTCGACAATGCTCGCACTCGTCGAGTGAATACTTGGTTTTCCCGGCTTCCAAGCCATCAATGATTCGAGATTTCGTTACTGGTCGGACTTCCTGACAATTCAAACATCGAATCTGCCAACTTGCGGCATTACCTCGCTTACGAAGTTGAGCAGCTGTCACGTACCAACAAACTAAAGCAATCAATCCAATAAACTTCATCTTCCCCCTCACAATTCTTCTCTTTCTTTTAATAGTAATTCGAAGAATCGGATAAAGCCTTGGCAAGATTCGGCCACGATTTTTCCTGTGAAGCGGCGAGGTTTAGTATTCCATGAATCGAAAAATCAACCTTCTATGGCAGTACCAAACAAAGTTGCCAACGACATTTACCCGGCAGTGATTCAGCTCTTCGCTTCGGGGCCAGCCTGCGTCGCACAAACGTCTGGAAAGCATTTTATTCTCGACTAGCTGATTACTCTTCTCGAAGACTCGCATCTAACACAAAGCAATTGGGTAGCGAAGTGCGCAGAGACGCGATGGCGTTGGCGTCTACTCTGGCATCGGAGAACAGAAGCAGCTTGAGAGACTTCATTCGCTTCAAAGAGATGATACCCTCAGCAGATATTTTGCAGCGGTCTAGCAGAAGCATTGGCAGATCCGAGTCAGCTATGTGCTTCACGATGAGGTCGGTGTCGGTTTCCGAAAGCAGTAGAATATTGAGCTTGCGAATCTTCCCGATCGATACGGCTATCTCCTCATCGCATTCACCGACCCAAGTAAGTTCGACGAGGTTAGGGCTGTCTCTCAAGAGACGTCCCAACTGCTTCCGGTCGCTGGTCGACACTTTGCGTTCCACCCGCACTTGTTCAACACCGGAGAAGCAGTCTTTGGCCAGTTTGGGGGATACCCAGTCTAGGAACGCATACAGACCGGTGCGACGAGCGAGCCCGTTTGGGCTCATATAGATCCGTTCGCCTTCTCCTGGTTCACCTTCGTAATAGGTTGACCACGAAATGTCTAGAGTTTCGAATCCGTACTTTTCTTCGATCCGGCGCCAATCCCGAACATGTCGAAGTCGCTGAATCATAGGAGCGAAAATTGCGGCGATGATTACCAGCAATAACAACAAGTCCGACAATCGAACTTGAAAGTACTTTCGTCGTTTGCCGTTTCGAGTTGCCTTCGATTTTTCGGTCACAGGTTAGAGCCACCGCAATTAGGTGAGGTGTTAGTCTTAGTAGTGGGGGCAGCCCCAACCGAGCAACCGCAGCGATCGTTGATCACCCGTGCCTTGAATTTCGAAATTTTCGTTTTCCATGGCGTCAGCCATATATGCAAGGGTCTCTAAGAAGTTCTTCGTGTGTGGTCCCGAATAGCTATTTTCTTTTCGAATAAGCATTCTTGAGTCGTCTAGAACAACAATTAGATCCATGTAATTGGTGCCGATTGCGAGAGTTCCAGGGTCCCAAGTGCCAAGACGATAATTGAGATCGAAAAAGTGAAGATCATGTTCGTCCAGCAGTTTCATCGCTTCATTTTTGTGTTGACTCAATATGGTCTCAGCCGACCAGAGCCTGAATACTCCGAGGTAGTCTTTTGTCCCGTTGTGCCGCATCAATGAGGCTCGCAGGTATTTTGGAAGCCTGAAACCCAATTCTGCTTCTACGTCCAGAATCTCTTTTTCGCTCGATGGTGGGGCGAGCGCACGATAGCTCGCAGGCGCCAGTACCCTCAATTGTGCTTCGAGTCTTTCCCAGACGGCATCGATTTCCTTTCGCGCGGCGTTGAATTCCAATTGAGAATAATCCGCAATGCTCTGCCTCTCGATCAAGAGATGTTTTGGCGACTCGGAAAGAGCTGGAGTGAATAGCGTTCGAGAGAAGCACCAGGCCCCATAGATCAACAAAAGGCAGACAAACATTCGGAGGATAGCTCGCATCTTCATGAACGGAATTGTACCCAATTGATTTAAGGGATGCCGTCGGTTGCCAACTCGCGGCCTGCTGCGCCAACAGTGTTTCTAAAGGCCGCGCTGTCTAAGTGAAATGGTTGTATTCGTCGCAACCGCTTTACCTAGATTCAGTTCGCTTTGCATGAACGACATCGCAGCCGTTCATCCGCGCTGAATCTCTCTACTGATTCCGAGCGAGCTTTGAGAACGCAAACACGATCAAGAAACGACGCTAGCTGGCGTCGATTTGTTGGCCCGCGAATCGAACGAACAAATACATCGCCAACAACTGCAACGGTAAAAGGACCCAAACCGAAACTCCAAAGCCGATCGGTAACGTGCCAAGCAAAACACTGACGGTTGCTGCGAGCAGTGCGTAAGGTAACTGCGTCCAGACATGAGCCAGGTGATCACAACCCGACCATTGCGAGGAAAGTACTGTCGTATCCGAGATCGGCGAACAGTGATCGCCAAAAACAGCGCCGGCTAAGACACCACCTACAGAGCTTACGAGGATGGGGTCGTTCCCGGTAACCTCGACACCTTCGGCACCAATCATGGCGAAAGCCGTTTGCACTGAGAGTGGCAACAAGATACCCATCGTTCCCCAACTCGTTCCTGTGCAGAACGCAACCACCGCCGCCAGAAGAAAGACGACCGAAGGTAGATATTCTATTGAGACAAGACCACTTCGCTCGCCATCAACGGCTGCAGCATCATCACCCGCGGGACCAGCAAGAATCGGCGTCAGATAATCCGCAGTGTAGAGGCGGTGATCTTTGAATTCGTAGGGGGCGGTTGCCACTTCACCGCTGACGGAATCACTGGTTGTCATGCGTGACATCGCGGCCGCACACCAGAGTATTGCAACGGCAGGCAGAACAATTCTAGCGCCGGCAAACGAACTTGAAACGAGCTCGTCAAAGTTGAGTATTCTCCCGCCCCAGCTAAGCAGCATTGCGAGACACAGCCCAACCAACGCGCCATATTGAAGCGCCAACGTTGAGCTGGCCGCACCGAAAACATCTTGCAGGCTTAACTTCGCCTGAAAAGTTTCTAGCTGTGAAGATTGAGCAATGACCTCCGCGATGGCAGCACGAGTTTCGGATAGGTTCCCCGTATCGGCGGCGGCCTCAACTTTGTCCATCAATGCAACGTCGATAGATATGTTCTTTTCCGACACCTCGGCAACCAATTTCGTTGCCGCCGTCGAGCAAACGGATCCGGCGCCCGTCGAGTAAACCAAATAGACGACGACCAGCAGCGTTGCGAGGATTGGTAACATTGCATTCCACCACCCCGACGCCTTTGGTTGTTCCCCCAACTGCTGATCTGTGGTCTGGTCGTTACCGGACAGAGTTCGTCGTTCGGCTTTCGCCATCTTTCCGAAGTCTCGTCCCAAAATGGCGATCATCGGAACCAGAAACAGCGCCATCCAAACGTAGAAGCGATAAGGAATACTGGAAACGAATAGTCCGAACGCCCCCAGTTCCGTGTCGACGGACTCTAATCCGCTCGCAATAGAATCAATTTCAATCGCAACCCACGTGGATAGCGGAGCCAGCGCCGCGACTGGCGCTGCCGTAGAATCCACGACGTAGGCTAGTTTCTCTTTCGATATCCGAAGACGTTCGTAGACAGGCTGCAGCGTACTGCCGAGCAACATTGTGTTGGCATAGTCGTCGAAGAAGACGACAACGCCCAAAATCCAGGTCGCCAACTGCCCCCTTCTTCGATTGCTGGCATACGGAGTGATGAGCTGCACCAATCCCTGCATGCCGCCAGATTTGGTGATGACGCCGACCATCCCACCCATGAGTAGCGTGAACGACAACATTCGCATTTTGCCAGGGTCGATCAGAGTTGACCAAAGATGCGTTTCCCAAGTGTGCCAAATTGCGGTTAGGGCCGCGGCGGAGAGCGTCAGTGGACTTACTGCATCGACATTGCCAACAGCCATCACGAATGCACCGGCGAAGATCCCAAGCACAAGCGACAACACAATGCGACGCGTAACGATCGCCAACACAATGGCGACGATCGGCGGCAGCAAACTCATCCAACCGAACGGATGCGGCTCCATTTCACTTCGCTTTCGTTTCGCCTACGGTCTTGGGTCAAACGCCAAACGCTACGGCTTCTGCATGTGCTCGCCGTCCGCGAATTTCTCATGACAGGCGTTGCACTTTGTCACAAACGCTTCGTATTGTTTGCGTGATGATTCATAGTCGCGTTTCTTTGCAGCGGCGTAGAGAAGTTTGCCCTGGTCACGCAACTCTTTCGCGATCTTGTTCCATTCCGCTTTGTCTTCTTCAGGACCACGAAGCATCAAAAGGTTTCCTGCCTCGGCCAAAACCAACGCATTTGCTTTGACGGGAACCCACGCCTTTTTATTGGCGGGCGGGTTGGCCATTGAATCTTTCAACTCGTGAAAGAATGGCTCGAACGCATACTCCATGAATTCGTGCATATCTGCTTCAACAGGTTCGAGCGGCAAGCTATGCGTAACTTCTTCGTCTTCGGCTTGCGTGTTCGAGACAACCACGATGCCGAAGAGGAACATAAGCACGAGCAAGGTGGGCCAAATAATGGTTTTCATAGGGGCTCCTTTGACTGACAATTCGAAGCCGAAATCCTACCATCGCAGGCCCCTCTATGTGAGAGGGCCTGATTGGCCGATCAGTGGAACAGTTGCTCAGCCGTACCGTCGTCGAACAATGCGAACGGTGCCCAGCCCAGCGCGACCGTGCGAATATCGATGTCCGTCTTGCGAGGCTTAAGCTGAATCGTATCGAGCTCTTCCGTTAGCGGATCAAACTTATCGCTGATGAGGTCCGACTCTTGCTCTATCTCTCCCTCCAACTCTTGCAACTGATCTTCGTATCGGATCATTTGCTCTTCGGCTCGCGAAATATCCGCGACCTGTTTCCGCTGACGTCCCATTCCCCGAGCTGCCGTTGCTGCGCGGCCGATGGTACCAACACCCATGGCTTTGCGCCCCATGACCGCAGACAGGATTGTCGCGCCCCAAGAGATTGCGGTTTGCATTTTGGCGCCGGCCGCTTGTTGCTTTTCAACTTCGACTTTCTGTTCCGCACGAGCGATCCGGTCTTCGAGCGTCCGCAGCTTCGTCGCGTACTTCTTACGAAGTTTTTCCAGCGCTTCGTCTCGCATCTCGTGTGCTTTTTCACTAAGTCGGATGCGGAAGTCACGCTCCGACTCACCCGGTTCAGACACTTCCTTTAACAGCGGTGACTTAAACAGTTCAAAGCGTTTGGAACGGTAAAGATGATCGGCAAGCGCCTTCTTCCAAGACGTATAACTTTTCGACTTACCAGCGTCCGCCATCAGCGCGGCGAATCCTGCATCACCATCTGGGTCTTTCGTAAAGTCGTCTTGCATCAATGCTAACTCAGCGGCTTCTTCCCAATCGACACCAGTGAGATCGTCGTCGAGCGGCGTTAGCAATGTAAATTCTTGATCTGCAGCCAAGCCTTTTCGCGTATCGACAAAGTGGACTTTGGCTAGTGCCAACAAGTGTGGCCGATAGACAAGACTCGCATCGCCGACGTTGCGCTGAATCGGCAAGAACAGCTCTGTAATGTCCGGGGGCAGCATAGGACGCGGGGCTGCCGATTTGAGTTTCGCACCGGATTGTGGACTCGGGCGAGTATTGTCGGCACGAGCTTCGCGGCCGTCCATTAATCGCTTGATATGGTCTCGCGTCATCGGACCAGCCAAATACGACAACGCCCAACGCGTTTGAAAAACAGCAGGGCCGTCTTCGTGAACGTTGTGCATCAGGAACACACGCTTGCCCACGTTGGACAGAATCTCGGAGATCTCCGACCGATCGAATGTACCACCAGCCTCGTTCGATGCACCTTCGAGTCCATCGAGCACGCGCAACTTGTCGCGTTCTGTTTGCAATCGACCAATGAACCACGTTCCTGTGTTCGATAGACCTTTGTAGTCTAGGTCGACCGGGTTCTGCGTCGCCAACACAAGTCCGACACCAAACGCACGAGCTTGCTTAAGTAGCGTCAACAGGGGCTTCTTTGTTGGCGGTTCCGCCACGGGCGGCATGTAGCCAAAGATCTCGTCGATGTACACCATCGCACGGAGGCTGCTGGTCCCCGATTTTGTTCGCATCCAGCCAACCGTTTGGTTCAGCAGCAGAGACACGAAGAACATGCGTTCGGAATCGGACAGGTGAGCGATCGAAAAGACTGAAATGCGAGGCTTTCCCTCAGGCGTGTAAAGAAGCGAGTCGATATCCATCGGCTCGCCTTTTGTCCACGCCTGGAAGCCCGGTGAGGCAAGCAAGTTGTTGATCGCCATCGCAAGTTCGAATCGTTCCTTTGATGGATAGAACGATTCCAAATCCATCACACCGACTTGCGTTACCGGTGGCGACTGCACAAATCGAATGATAGCGCCGAGGTCTAGGCTTTGCCCCTTTCGCCAACAGTGATCGAAAATCGTTGTCAGCAGAATGTGTTCGCGGGACTTTACCGGATCGGCATCAATTCCCAGAAGCGAAAGAATGCTCGTAGCGGTCGTCGAAACACGATCGCGCATCAAATCGTCTTCTTCCATCACTGCCGGTGGTGGCGCAGCAAATGACGAGAGAATCGAAACGGGAATTCCAGCTTCACTACCTGGCGTGTAGACCGTGAACTCCGCCGAATCGCGGAGCATTTTCACACGTTCGCCGTCTTGGTCCCACTCGGCGAGTCCGTCTTTCCAAGTCTTTGCTTGTTGCTCGGCAAACTCATCAACGGTTTTGCCTTCTCGATTTGCGTCGTCAGCGTTCACCCACGGCTTGAAATCGCTGGCATCCAAATTAGGGAAGTTCAACAGCAAGTTCGACATATCGCCCTTGGGGTCGATAACGAGTGCAGGAATGCGATCGATCGCTGCTTCTTCAATCAGTGAAACGCCGAGACCTGTCTTACCACTGCCCGTCATTCCGACCAGCACGGCATGCGTGCAAAGGTCTTTCGAATCGTAGAGGACATAGTCGGGGCTGCGCTCGGAACTTTCCAAGTCGTAACCCTTACCTAAGTAGAACGCGCCCAGTTTTTCGTAGAACGGAGTGCTCACCACACCCTCCTAGTGCTGCAGAATCCAAGTTGCTGTAAGCCGACAGTCTACACAAAGTCACAACCGTACAAAACGTCGATCCCGTGGTTCAGTCACACAATTCGATGCACGCTTTGCGATCATTCCCCCCGAAGTGATGAACCAAGGGGTTAAGATTGGTCATGGGACCTGCCCGCCCCTCGACGAGAATAGCCTTTCCAAAAGACGCCCAAACCGTCAATTCGTATACTCCGTTGGCGTCATGGCGTTCGCTGGATCTAGCATGAGGCCCGCTAACGTATGCAACGTCCCGACAGCTGCATCACATCATCGAGCATTTCGCGAGTCAACTTGCCTGTAAACGTATTCTGTTGACTTGGGTGGTAGCTACCGATCAAATGCCGGCCGTCATCTAATTCAACATGCGATGCGTGTCCAAATTTGGGTCGCTTACCCGACAGAAGTTCTTCGCTATAGGCAAAGTCGAGCGTTGCCTTCCACGCCAATTGCCCTAGAGCTAAGAATACTCGCACGGGCAAGAGCGCGATCGTTTGGCGAAGAAAAGGTCGACAAGCTTCGACTTCTTCTACTGTCGGTTTGTTCTGTGGTGGGGCACAATTGCAAACGGCTGTGATCGCACAATCCACGAGCTCTAATCCATCGTCACGAGACATCGACTCCGATTGGTTCGCGAATCCGGCATCGTGCAGTGCACGAAAAAGCCAGTCACCACTCCGATCTCCCGTAAACATGCGTCCCGTTCGATTGGCTCCGTGTGCGCCAGGTGCAAGGCCCACAATCAACAGTCGAGCTTGGGGATCGCCAAAATTGGGCACCGGTCGGCCCCAGTATTTTTCGTCGATGTAGGCACGCCGCTTTGTCTTGGCTACATCCTCGCAATGGTCAATAAGTCGGTGGCATGCTTTACAACGTGCGATGCGGCGGTTCAGCGATTGCCAGGTAATGCGCGGCATAGAATAGAAGCCCTCAGGTCATAGGAACCCGCTATTAGAACCTCTGACACACCAGAGCACCACGATGCGGACCAGCCAGAGCGTATTGGCCTATTGAACTTGCTCCAACTGGAACGTTCCATTGACTTCCCGACTGCAGTCGCTGGCAGTCGCTACGAGTCCCAATCCTGAGTGCGACGCGGCTTCGGCCATGTAAGCCTTTTGCGTCACAACCTACCCTAACGAAGTGTTCGCAAACCGAATCGCTCACGCCAAGTCATCCGAGGCTGCGTTACTGACGGCGGTTGAGCTACGACTTGCTGACGGTCATAGAAGTCTGGACTCGTTGAGCCCAGCAGCGTGATGCCGCGCATGTCATTAGGGTTTGCTAAATCCAAGTACCTATGCTCGGGAATTTGAGGTAACTTCCATAGGGTTTCGGGATCAGAAGTCGGCTGGTTGATCGTGTAGCTGTTGACTTCGAAATCGAAAGATAATCCGGCCGGCGGTAGCTTTACTTTGATGGTGTGCGGAAGTGTTGCACTGCTCATCGGATCCAGTTGAAAGTTCGAGGAATCCGCTGACGCCAGCAATTCACCTTGCGGGCCATAGATCTGTTGCTGGACGATCAGCGCTCGCTTTTCATCCACCTCTAAGATTCGCAACAGATTTCCGCGAGGCGTTGGCATGGTTGTTCGAAGCTGCAACAGACCGGGCGACGCTCCCTGAAACGGCCCTTGATGGTTTTGCGAAGGGTCGAGGTGTACGACGCCCAACGCATCGATCAGCCAAGACGGTGGCATCGGCAAAAATTGCTGTGCCGCACTTTGATAGAAC
>CAYNJG010000110.1:0-22106 GCA_964397295.1 uncultured Pirellulaceae bacterium | reverse complement strand
TACCGGTACGGATGCAGTAGCAGAAGTGCTCCATCTCTTCACGGTAGCCACGACTGATTTTCTCGCCGAGTGCTTTTTGCGTTGCCGCAGCGGCTGGCGTTGTCGTTTCATAGGTATCGATAACGGGTCCACCATCATCGCCTTGAAGAACCCAGAGTCGCTGATCCAGTCCGCCACCGCTGCTCGCGCTGGCTTCTTTCCAGAACATCGCTTCTTTTTCCGTCTTCATGACGAGCGTTCCACGGCTGCCGAATACTGTCTCACCGTAGGGCTCCCAGCGATTGGAGTTCATCGACGAGTATGTGGCAATGCAAAGATCTTCTTCGCTTTTCGCATCGCCCGTCCAGTTATGGTTCTTTGGATGCGTTTTTCCTGGGAACTCGAACGTGACAAAGATCTGGTCATCGATCTCACGATCGTCCGTCCATTTGTCCTCTGGTCCGACTTGGTCGATGCCGTAGAAGTTCTTGCCACCGAAGCCTTGAACGGCAACGGGATGTACCTTGCCGAGGAAGATACTTGCCGCGTCCATTTGGTGACTTCCAAGTTCGGCCATCAGACCGCCACCGGTTTTGTTGTAGAGACGCCAGTCAACAAGCTGCTTGAGGCTGTCGTAACCGAATTCTTTTAGTTTTGCATCGAGTTCCGTGCGTTGCTTGCTGCCATCGGGGAATGCTGTCTTGTCGCGCTTAGCGTAGCCATCGTATTGCCACTTTCGCCACGCGTCGCGTTTCGGAAAGCTGTTGTTGCGGTGCCATTGAGCTCGGATGAACTTGATGTCGCCCAACACACCTTGTTTGACAAAGTGGTTCGCATTGTCGTACAGAACGCTGTAGTGACGTTGGTGACCGACGGCCAACATCAAATCCTTCTTCTCTGCCAGACGAATCATTTCTTTGCACTGCATGATCGTGCGAGCCATGAGCTTTTCGCACAGCACGTGCAAGCCGGCTTCCATGCACTCAATAGCGACGGGAGCATGTTGATTCAGCGGAACCGCAATGACGACGGCTTCCAGTCCCAGTTCATCTTTCGCTGCGATCAATTCGCGATGATCCGTGAACTGCTTGACTTCTGAAGCTTTGGCTGAGCCAAGCACTGCGTTCAATCCGCGACGAGCAACAGGGTGGCTGCCGGTGAAGGTTCGCTTACGATTCGCTTCACGCAAATCCGCGATAGCGACGATCTTCATGTAGTCGGTCGGGTGTTCGTTGATGAGGACGTTGCCCTCGTCGCCTGTACCAATGAAGGCGACTCGTACTGGGTCGCCATTGAGTTTCTTGTAACCGAAGTACAACGCACCGAGACCCGTGCCTGCTGCCGCGGCACCTGCGATGAATTCGCGCCGAGACGGCAGCGATCCAGCGATCTCATTGAAGTTGTCTTTGCCAACTTGCTCTTGTTCGGGAGTGGTGAGCATGTTTTACCTCTTTAGGTTTCCGAATTCCGATATCTGATTCTATCTACAACCGTTGGCTAGGCCAAGTTTTCACTCGGCCGCAGCTTGTTTTGCGAGTTTTCGTTTTGCGAGCCAACGACCAATCATGCCATCCACCCCGAACCAACGGCCGGTTGGAAGGCAAGCGATTGCCAGCAGTGCGATCACTTCGATGAAGTTCTTGTTCACGATGAACGAGTGCTCCGGGCCTGGTGCTTCCGGTACGTTCGGCCATGGGGGCATTGCTGCGTAAAACATGAAGAGCATCACAGCGCCCATGATTGCCGAGAACCGCGTTAGCAATCCCATCATCAAACACGCGCCCAAAATCGTAAGACCTGCAATCGTCATGAGGTCCGAAGCGCGAAGCGAAGTGAGTGGTTCACCGACGGGACCGTATCCCATCTGCTTGAGCGATAACATCTCGGTGGCTTTTTCTTTGAGTTCCGTATCGAGTGCTTTTACGGGACCAACCAGTTCCGAACGCTTCGCTTGGATCTTGCCCCACGTGTGTTTCAAGTGATCCCATTCGAACGAGGTGTCAGCCTTCGCGATGTCGGCTTCGTATTCCGCCAACATCAATTTGTATTTTTTCACTTCACCCACTCGCTGCAATCCAGGGCTTTCGACCCAGTCAGGATTGCCGGCAACGATGGCACGTAGCTTTTCCTTAAAGCCCATGCCTTTTTTCGATTTGGTGAATGCGGACTTGAGTGCCATCAAATAGATGGCTTCTTTGTCTGCCGTGTGCGAGTCATCGATTCCGTTTTTGTTTTCATCTTTGCCGCCTGTTTGATCGACATCAGCGTCGTTGTGGATGCCGTCTTTGTCGTCATCGACGCTCTCTTCTGGATCATCATCGGTTTGCTCGTCTGCCTTTGGCACGGCGACATCAATGTCGTTCGGGATGCCATCGAGGTCGGCGTCAATTTGCTTTTCTAACTGGGCGCGATGAGCTGGGATGAGGTGACGAATCCCGTCGACCACAAGGCGTTTCTTCTCAGTGTTGTAGCTGATGACGCTTTTTAGCTCTTCCAAATCAGCGGTCGGCGGTAGTTCGGCCAGTTCGACTTCGTATGTTTTGGAGCCGTTAATGAGCGTGTGGAGTTTCTTCTTTTGACCGTCGCTCAAGCGATGATGACGAGCGAATTTCGTTTCCCATGCGTCCCATTTGTTTTCGACGGCGGGCACCCAATAGCGCGGTTTCTTTGCGTCCTTCTTTTCCGAAGGGTGAAGTTCGCTTTCGATCCAACTAAGCTCGTCCGGATCGCCCGTCATCTTGCGAAACATACTACGAAACGGTCCCTGAGAATTCCGCAAGTATCCGGCGGCTGTCCAAGGTCTGGGAGTCTTGAGCGTTTTGACTTTCCACATGCCTTCGTAGAAAAGTTGCCACCCAATCATGAGTCGAAGTGTGACGAGCATAATGCACGCGATAGTGGCAATGCGACGAGCGTCTTTCAAGGATCTGCCTCGTTACGAAACGGTTGTAAAGGAAGGAATAGTGTGGAGACGCCTGCCGAGTCTTCTCATAAGTTCTTACATCGGTCACGACTTCGATCTCAAGTTAGCTCGAACTCGCGATTTGCTCTGCATCCAGAAATACATGTTCATCAGGGATTCCCACGACCACGGGTTCCAACTGACGGCCATCCGGATACGGAATGAGCACAGCGCCAATCCCCGCATTATCGCAGTACGCTTTGGCTTTTTCGACCCCCATTACGTAAAACGCCGTAGACAACGCATCTGCCTCGGCAGCTGTATCCGCCAAAACCGTCACGGAAATCATGGTCTCGGTCGGCCAGCCCGTTCGTGGATCTAGAATGTGGCCGTATTTTTTGCCCTGATGGCGAAAATACTGAACGTTCGAGCCGCTAGTTGCCATCGCTTTGTTAGCAAGCAGAATCGTTCCGAGACGTTTACCAGTGAAGAGCGGATTTCCAATGCCTACTGGCCATCCGGCCAGTTCGTTGTGGCCGCCTCGCGCGAGCAGGCTGCTCTGTCCGCCATGCAGAAGCCACTCATCCAAACCTCGCGATGTCAGTTCCTCAGCTGCACGATCGAGCGCATAGCCTTTTCCGATTCCGCCGAGATTCAATTCGATACCAGTGCGATCGAATTGAACCATTTTGTTTTGCGTGTCGAGTTCAACGTGATCGACACCAACGATCTCGAGGCAGCGGTCAATTTCTTCTTGCGTCGGAATTCGCAGTTCTTCGCGACATGCTCGCCACAGTGTAACGAGTGGCCCCGACGTTGGATCGAAAGCACAGCCGGTGGCTTTACTGATCGATTTCGCTTTACAAAGTAGTTCGAACAAACGAGCTTCCACCGCGACGGGCGATTCGTCCGCATGATGATTGAGTTCCGTCAATTCCGTGTCGTCACGGTAGACCGACATCTGCTGCTCGAGTTCGCTCACTAAATTAAGCGCGTAGGAGCAATCTTCAACACGGCTCGTCGGCACGCCAGCGTTCATGATCACGGAAAATTCGCAAGCCATCGCTCGTTGGGTCATGCGTACCGTATGGCCCGAAGTCGGTACCTCGCGCGGTGAAGTGGCGTCGACTCCTTCGCGCAAACGATTCAACGCGGTTTTTCCGGTAAGGAAATCGCGTCGCCCGCTACTCTTACTGTCAGAAGAATCGTTCACGTGTTACATGCTACTGCGGTGGACTGCCTATCGGCCAGAATGGATACATTATAAACAGTCCAGTTCAACGCGTTGCGACTATTGCGCAACAAGCTTCTCGCATTCCTGCGAAGTGATTCAGCTTTGTGGACTCTCGAACGGATTCTCTCCGCCGGATGTTCCTCGATTGGTTGGTTGGCCGCTCAAGAACTCTTCTCTATCGGATCGCAATGGAACGTTGCGATCCGAGTAAACCGCGATCACAAACAACACGATGGCAAATGTGGCGGCAAGCGTTTGAGCGATACTAATGGCGATACTGTAAGTCGCGAAATCTGTCGACGTTACGTACCGAGCCATCGCGAAGCGAAGTATTCCACCTCCAGCAAGGCTTGCAAAGCTGCAGGCCAACGCGGCAAGCAACCATCTTGATGGGCTCTTGTGTTCGCGCATCTTGATGAACGCAACGGCCATTCCACCAATCAAAACAAAGCAATAAAGTAAGGTCGCCCCGCTGGAGGCCCAAATCATGAACTGCATGGTTTGTGTCGTTGAATTCACTTTGTGCTCCTAAGATC
Organism: uncultured Pirellulaceae bacterium; assembly: GCA_964397295.1. Lineage (GTDB taxonomy): Bacteria > Planctomycetota > Planctomycetia > Pirellulales > Pirellulaceae > CAYNJG01. The sequence continues at coordinate 17,455 of CAYNJG010000110.1, read as the reverse complement.
TATTTTCGCAATTGTCGAACCAACCAACGATCCAGCGAATTGGCAAACGCTTGCACATCTTTTTGACTTAGTGGCTTGGGACCGCTGGTCTCCACACCAGCCGAGCGGAATTGTTCCATTAGATTTCGAGTCGCCAGTCGATCGTGTACAGTTGCGTCGTCGAATACTTCACCGCGCGTACCGATGGCAATTCCATCTTTCTCAACAACGCGTGCGGCCAATGGGATATCGCCAGTAATGACAAGGTCACCCGGACTCATTTGGTCGACAATCCAGTGGTCAGCCGCATCGGCACCGTGAGGTACCAGTTCCAGTCGGATCCATTTACTCTTCGGACAATGCATTCCGGCATTGGCAACCATTGTTAAATGTATTTCGAGCCGATTCGCCGTGCGAAACAAAATATCCTTCAGTGCGCCAGGGCATGCGTCGGCATCGACCCAGATACGAAAGTTTTTCTTTGGTTTGGATTCGGGATCGTTGGTCAATGTTCTCAACCTGCGTCACGTGCGGTACTCTGTCTGGCTTCTCTGATTGCTTTCTAACTCGTATCACTCGCGCAGGCCATGCCTAAAGAAACAAGAATTGTCACTCCGGGGTCTACTAGCCGAACCGTGCGGACCGAAAACGGCGAAGTTCTGACAGTACCAATCGATTGGGAATTGCTACCACCAGGCGACGCCGGACTAACGCGCCGCGTGAAAGGAGCGGGGCCAAGCTGGACTGTCAAAGAGAAAAAAGGTCGCCGCACATTTTCGAAAGGCGTTTGGGCCCCGGCGACAAGTATCAAAAAAATTCGCGAGGACTTAGCGGAAGAACGTGCAAAGCCCGCTTACGCGAAACGCCGCCAAGCCGATGCGAAACGCCGCGACGTGAAACAAGCGGCGTACGTCGAAGACTTTCAACAGGCCGTAAAAACGTTTTTGAATTTTGCACCGTGCTATGTGGAACTCGCGGACAAGCTGTCTCTGGCCGTCGCAAATCATGCAACGCCCGTCGGTAGTGGAACGGTAGCTCGAACGCAAAGGATTCCGATTGAGCGTCGCGCCGAATCGGCCGTGATTGCTTGGCTGCGTCATCAGACCACCGGCTACGACAACATGAAGATTCCTCGAGTCAAAGGTAAACGCCGCGAAGTCCGCCGGATGCTGGCCGAACAATCGAGGCGTTTGCTGCAAGACTATCGCGAAGGAAACAAAGTCGTTGATTGTCGGCTCGATCATGCACTTCGCACGTAATGCCGCCGACTACGTTGGTTACATGTTGTCCAGCATGTCCTGGACGTCATCCAGCACGTCGTCTACGTCGTCTTTGCGTTCGCCGGATTGGTATTCTTTGATATGCTTCTCGAATCGATCCAAGCTGTCTCGATCTCGTTTCTGTAACTCAAGCTCGAGCACACAGTCATTTCGTCCATCTAACTCATCTCCGACCATTGCGTGGACTTCGATAATAAATTGGTCGGAAAGATAGCCACGTTTCGCTTCCCACTTGGCCAAGTTGTTCCATTCGATCATGATCGAGCTGGCATCGTCATCGGGCGTTTTAGAAATATCGACTGCATCTTTGAAAACGAGTTTGATACCCTGTCCGTTGACCAATGCGAATCCATGCGTTTTGCTCTTGAGTCCAAACATTCGGGTAATTTGAAAAGGCAACATTTTCAGGTGACCTAGGTTGTTTGACGAATTCGTGTCTCACTCAATCGTAGCAAAATTTCTGGCCGACAAGCACCGAATCGATGATCGAATTTCCGAACAAAGAAAATCAGTTTCACCGCGACCACGTAGCCTTGCTTCTTTCAAGCTATCGCCGCTGGATTGGAAGAACCTTGTTCAATGAAGGAGCTAACGAGGCGGACACAGCCAAGCTACTCTTCGAATCACCGATCGTCGTCGTTTCGCACGGTGTGTCGGAGGATCCTATATTCAACTACGGCAACCAAACTGCTTTGAACCTATTCGCCATGACTTGGCAAGAGTTCACAAAACTACCATCGCGAAAGTCCGCCGAGCCGCTGAACCGAGAAGAAAGAGCGAGACTGCTCGCCACCGTAACGGAACAGAATTACATCGATGATTACTCGGGCGTCCGCATTTCTTCGCAAGGCAAGCGATTCCACATCCCACGAGCAACTGTGTGGAATGTTGTGGACGACGCCGGAGTCTACCGAGGCCAAGCCGCCACGTTCTCAGCTTGGACGTTTCTTGAAGAGTAATATCGCGGCAGATATTGGGGCAAACCATGAAAAAGTATCCGCGAGATGGTGTGTGTCTCTCAATGACTCGCGTTACAGAAAACGCGAATAGAACAGAAACAAGAGCGCGAGGCTAATCACCAAAAGATACAGTCCAAGATTCCAGCGTGCGATAATGCGCATCGGTCTTTGCGTGCCGCGAAATGAAATAAAGGCACTAATCGCGACCGCCGCGGTCAATTCCAATATCGCGACTATGTGGCCAAAGTGATTGGAATCCCAATAGGAAACCGGACTTTCGAATCGCCAGTTCGTGAACGGCAAAAAGTGTCGATGCGCATCATCGTTGTGCAACGGCAAGTCAAACAGCAGGTGAAGCAACGCACTGGCTGCTACAAGTTGAACGAATCGACTCTGCCGCGCCGCGACAAGAATGATGACGGCTACAGGAATCGAATTGAATAGGTCAAAAAACAATTGCCAAGAAGGTTGGAAATACAACGTTGACCAGATGAGTTGTTCGCTGCTGCCAACGATCTTTTGGTAGACGTAAAATCCAAACATGGGCAGATCTGGAAGAAACGCACCAAGCGTGATTGCTGCGGCTGCCGGCCAACCAGATTCTCGACGCCAGACAAGAAGACTAGCTGCGAGATGTGCGGGAGTGTTCATCGAAGTTTCGAGCTGCCTGATTCAAGAACTAAAAACGGCGATGTAATCGTCGAGGAAGAAGACGGCAAAAAAACCAATCCACAACGTTGAAAAAATCATATTAAATAAACCCAGATAAAAACGATTTCGCGCGATGAGCCAAGTGCCTGTCAAAATTGCCATGAATGGTAGTAACATGGCGAACGGTGCGAGTGGTCCCAGTAAAATAAACAGAGGATAGGACAGGCCGAGTCCCCCAACGAGAGCTTCGCGATTGTGCCGATTGGCAAACGCAAACCAAAGCGATAGCACGGAAATATAGACGAAACTCGCAAGTAAGGGCGATGTCCAGAACAACAGTGCTTCGCGTGCTTCGTCTAAAGACATTTGTCTTCGCGAATTAGATTGTGTGCTCAAGACGTAGTAGAACTCATGCCAACGGTAGGTGGAGATAAACACGATTGGCGCAAGCGTCATCGCTATAAGCAACGTCGCAGCAGAAAACTGGATGCGGTGCGATTGCGGAATGGATTTATCTCCGTATGGAAGACATCGACGGGGAGAACGTCCAAGCTTACCACTCTCGTGAAGCTTGAACAAACTACACATGCCGAAGTTGGCCATACGAGGAATGAGAACCCGTCGTCCTGGAAGTTACTGATAAGAACGAGCCTGACCAATAGAGCGGTGTTCGCTACGTGCAAGTTATCGAGTGCCACTAAGAGATCGGCTTGGTAGTCCAAGGAATTCGCCAACAACGAGGCTTCGGAACTACGTGAAATCTATGTTACTCGCTACTTGTCCCGTCTAGGCGGTTTAAGAATTCGGCCAGACGTGCAAACAGTGATTCTTGTTGGTCAAGAAGTTTAGATTGGCGTTCTGCATTTTGCCGTTGAAGATCGAGCAATTCAGCTCCCAGTGATTGCTGACGCGCCGCTTCGTCATGTAGCTGGCGGGACTGGTCGAGCTGACGTTGGGTTTCGCCTTGTTGGTGTTTGGTCATTTCAAGCTGACGTTCAGACTCAGCCTGTTGCTCAGCGGTGATCTTGAGTTGGCGATCTGCCTCGCGCTGGTGCTCGTCGTACAGTTCTGACTGTGAGTGGTGCTTGGATTTACCGAACATCTGTTAAACCAGAGAATTCCGCGTAGCGAACGAGTCTTAGCCATAAAAAGCGTACCAAGGTCAGCTTCCGTTGCCAAGCAAGGAAGGTGGAACAAGAGCCTAGCGTAAAAACCATGTTAGCCGAACTCCGTGCTGGCGATGCTGTCTTCCGGCCGAACCATGTTAAACGACCGGATCATTGTGAGGGAACGCGGCCTCGACAGCACGAAGTTGATTGATGATCGCTGGCAGATACGATTGATCGAGTTCGAGTGAAAACGTGAGGTCGTTGCCATCACCCGTGCCCCTGCTCCATGGACGCGGCCGATCGGAAGCGGAGCCAGAGACCGTGATATGACCGCGCCCATCGACAGTGAATTCGAGTGCCAATTGGTGTTCAAGCGTGTCGAATCGCGCGTTGCCGTCGAGCGTTGAATGTAGGGCCTCAAGCTGTTCACGGAATCTTGGGAAGTCTCGAGTGCAAAACCATGCCTCAAATTTGCCAAGCCAGGCGCCGACCGAGATGTTGACGTCCGAGATAAGCCGGCTATCAGCACTGGAGTCATCGGTCGAGCGAACGGAAATTGCGACGTGGTCAGCGGTTTCGGTTCCGATGATGAGAACGTACATGGAGTGCCATTACCTGAGGTCGTCTAACGAAACGTTATTTTAAGACACCGCTTTTTACCGAAGCCCACAAGCGTCGCAACACCAATCAGTTTACCAAAAAAGGAAACCACGTGCCAAAGAGGCGTTCTCCACGGCATCGCAAAATCAGAAAGCGTCATCGAAGCGGTTGGCACGGCAAACCAAGTCATGCTCCAACGACGAAGCCGAAGAATTGCGTAAAAAACATGTTGTCGGTCACTGCGGCATTGTTCGGTTGGCCCAATTTACAGGTTGCTGTCTTTCGTGGGCTATCGCAATGATTTCATTCGCGACGTGGAAACACGATAGACCACGAAGTATGGGAAGCGTTATCACGCCGCAATGGCTAACTTACCGTTTTGGCTGACAAAGTTGGAAGGTATGTCGAAGGCCTTGCCGTAAAAAACATGCTGTCTGACATTTCGCCGCTAGAAAGGCCGCAAACAAGCGGTCAGCTCTCCATGGACACGCCGGAAACGTCTCCATTTTCATCGAATGTTACGCTGATGACATAGTTGGTTACATCGTCCGGCAATGTAAAGTCAAAGGTGTCAATGCTGTCGTCGTCGATTTCCTCGTCGTCATCGCAGCCCCAGTGCGATTGCAGGAAGAGGATGTCGAGAACCTGTTTGGCGTCTGGGCGAGCAGCACCGCAATGTTTGAGCCAGTATGCGTCACCGATTTCGTCAAGGTGATGCGAAACGAAAAGCGTTGCACCGTGTTCGTCGACGGCAGTGCCCAGAGTGCGACGGATGGCGTCGATTGCGGCTTTGCGCCGGCGTTCGATCTCGTCAGTCGATGCAGTCACGGATGTGTGCCTATCGAGCGATCTATGTTCGCTAACGGAAGGTTTTCACGACACCGCTTCTCACCGAAGCCAACAAGCGTCGCAACACTAAACAGTTTAATTATAAAGAACCCACATTGCCAAAGAGCCGTGTCCGCGGTGTGGCAAACCGAAGCATATCAGCGACGCAAGGAAATGCCGCAAACCAGATGAGCTGTGCGAGCTCGCGTCGCCAGGCATTGGAAGGTGTGCCTATGACATTAGCGTAAACTATGTTAGGCGACCGTTACCTAGTGATGGGTAGTGGTGTGCCAAGTGCCGCCGCAAGATCGCGATGATTTCGAGGAAATGATTTGTAACGTCGGAGTCAGTGGAGTTTGGGTGCCGATAAAGGATCGTTGGATCGCCAACCGGGCCATCGGCGAGGATGCCAATCACCGGCTTGTTAGTGTCCGGCATCGGTCGTTCACGAATTTGGGCCGCCAGTTTAAACACTCGCTGGATATCGTCCGCAGAGATATGCCCTCAATAAAGCGACCAACACCAGATGCGCCGTCCGAGTCTCTTGGCGTGTCAAAGGTTGAACGCACCTCGCCATAGAATGAACCATCGGAGCGCAACTCGCGGATGAACCAGTGGTAGCGATGCGATTCGGATTCATTTCAACAGACTACAAGGGTTGGCGATTCCACCGCGCGAGCGACGTCTGAATCAAGAGGATTGTACCAATGCCAGCGTAAGTTGCAAAACGGCGAAGGTGTGTCCGTAGGGCCTTACGCAAAAACCATGTTGTCGCGTTATGCGATGCGAGCGATGTCGAACAACTGCGACAGGGTCGGGAAGATAATTGAGCGACCGTTGGCAATGATTTCCTCAGCAACATCTGAGACGTCATGGTAAACCTGATAAACCGGCGGATCATCGCCGTCTGTGTTGCAGATGTAGTATTGATCGCCGGAACCGAACGAGCAACCAGCAATGCAGACGTAGCCACTAGAGTGAATTGCGAGTCCGGGGTAGCATTCCAGCATCTCGGACCGCATGTCGGCAATGCCCATCCATTCTGCGCCGATGAACTCACCGTTGTCATTCGGATCAGGCCATTCCAGTTCAACGCCGCAAATTGCGATGCGTGAGAGAACGTCGCAGTACCAGTTGGGGATGATGCCACCACATTCCGCGTTGAATGCGTCGATGGCATCACGAGATTCAGTGCGCCCTTCGAGGACGTTGGATTTAGCAAAACGTTCGATCGTGGTGACTGCTGAATCTGCGATTGTTCTAGTCCGGCAACGGAAGGTTTATACGACCGCTTCTCCGAAGCTAACACGGGGTCGCACACCAAGCAGTTTACCAAAAAGAAGCCATTCGCCAAAGACACGGCCCTATGCAAACACCATGTTGCACGACTCTAGGAATGCCAATCGGCTCCGCAATGCAGGCATTGTTGAGCAAGAGCGGTACGCAGATTCTTGCCACATTCAGGACAGGGGTTCGTTTTCTTTTTTCTGTCGATCCACGATTCCGGTATCAAGTCCAGCGTTGCGAAGATGAATCCGAATACCTTCATGGTGATGAATGCCGATACAAGGCTGGATCCAATTCGCGCGCCGAAGTTCCAGTTGGTGAAGGCGGTAAGGCCCAAAAAGATCAAGCCTGCGAGTATCAGAAGAATGACGAACCAAAGGAGCAAATACGCAAAGCCAAGTCCCGCGAGCAATGCGATACCGGTGAAGAAGTCTTTCACGGGTGTTTTGGGCTTGCGCGGCATTTCAGCTGAGTCGTGCAACGGAAGGTTTTTGCGACACCGCTTCTCGTCGAAGCCAATACGCGCCGAGCATCAAAAAAGTCTACCAAAAAGAAACCATGTCACCAAAGCGAGTGGCCTGGCAAACCAAGTAACGCTCCATTGACGAATCCAAGGAATTACGTAAAAACCATGTTGGAACGCTAGACGTTGGGGTAAAGGTCGCAGTAGCGTGGATCAGCATGTTCCCATTCGAGGTCGTTGTCAGTCATATAATCCGTGATATCCGAGAGAGTGATGCCTGGCGGAATATCGATGCAAATGTAGGACGGGTTGGCGCCGGTGTACGAGCAACCAAGTTCAACGAGTGCATCAAGATGGGCCTGATTTTCAGGGGCCTCATCAACCGGTGGATCGAAGACTATGCGTACCAAACGGTGGCCCGATTTCTCGACAACGCGAACGAAAATGGGACGCCCAGAATCGGGGCACGGTGTTGCTTCAATGATGTCGCCCCACGAAACGCCGTACGCGTAGAAGGGCAAGTTTAGGAGTTTGAAGTGGTTTTCGCGACCGTGCGGTTCAGCCCACGGAACCTCGATGTAAACCTCGCCATCAGCTTCGGTGCGAAATTCGATTTTTACGTCGTCGTTCGATTCCATTGTTCGTGCAGTTCGCGAGTTTCGCCGTGGAGGTGGTAAGTGTCGTGAGCACCCGCGAATTCCCGCGGCATGTGCAGGAATTCTTCGATCCGAGATTGTTGTCGTTCCGAGAAGTTGCGATAAATCTGAGTGTTGCCCAGAACGGCTCCGATAATGAACGCGATAGGGACGGCAATCAACGCGAATCCACTGATGATCAAGGGAATCGCAGAAGCGAAGCGAGCGAACAGCGATCCCGGGGCTGCGTCGTGGGTCGCGGCTGGTGGACTGAATGGTTGGGTTGCATCAGCGTCCATCTAGGTTGCCCAACGGGAAGTTTTTACGACACCCGTCCCTAGCGGAGCCGAGAGATGTCGAATCACCAGAAATTGTACCAAGTGATCACGGCTTGAGCAAAAAGCGAGGGTGTGCCCGAAGGGACTAAGCGTAAAAACCATGTTGACGGAAACATCAGCAGGGCAACTCAGATCAGCGATAGCAATTCTGACGCGGGTTGATAGTCGTTCTTCCAGTCTCCAGCTATCTTGATACGCTCGCACTGCGGACACCGAACCCCCAGGTACAGCCACCGCACATGATCTGAAAGTTTATTGGGGGCATCGCGAAAAACATGTATTCCGGCCGTGACTTCAAAAGATTTGCCGCCACAGTCACAAACGACCGGAATCAACTCTGCTTCGTCCAAATACTCAGAACCGTCCGCAAGCGTGTGGCAGACACCGCATTCCGAACACACTCGTTGGGCAACACCTTCACCGATGTCAACCAGCAATTCAAATACGGTTGCACCACAGTCACACTTGCAATCTGCAAAGTAGTCGACAATATAACGCCGCTCACTGTATCGTTCCAACTTGAGTCGAATATCAAACTGATGCTCTCCAAGTCCTGATGCTCGCTTCGCAAAACGTTTTAGATTGCGGTCGGCTTGTCGCACCAATACGTCTAATGATGGAAAACAGTCGACCTGTTCGCCCGCAACATTCTCGCCAAAAACAAAAGCGACATCTTCGTGAGCAGTAGGGAGTGCATTGGATGGCCTCAGCGGTTCTTCGATCTCTTTTTCTTCAGTATTCTCTTGCGAAAAATGAGAACAAAGATCATCCGCTAGTATTAACGACCAGCTCCAGCCACGAGGTCGGACCCAAAATCGGCCAGCATCATGAAAGACGGTGGTTGTGTAGTTCTGAAGGGAGTTGGCAGACGACCTGTCGTTGCAGAGATCTCCCATCCAGTCAAAAGCGATTTCAGCGGCTCGCTTTTTGGTTTTTGCGAGACTAAACAAAACGAGCCAATATTTGTTTGGGTCACAAAAAATCGCCGTCATGTAGAAACGAGGTTGCTTCATGGGTGAGTGAGGTGTCCGCCAACGGAAGATTTTTACAACACCGCTTCTCACCGAAGCCAGTAAGCGTCGCAACACGGAGCAGTTTACCAAAAAGAAACCACGTTGCCAAAGAGGCCGTGTCCGCGGCGTGGTAAACCAAAACAAGTCAACGAAGCGATCAAATGTCGCAAACCGAAGGACTTGCCAGCGACGATCAGTGGGTATGCGTAAAAACCATGTTATGCACCAGCTTCGTCGGCGGCCATGCGCAACGCACTAAATACGATGTATGCATCGGAGAACATCGGGCCATCAGATTCAGGCCCAGCGAGCCACGAGTCGAGGGCATTGTCGTTGTCAGCGAGGAACAGCGCAAGTTCGGTACGTTCTGACTCTGGTAGCGAGTCGACCATCTCCGAACGGTAGCCTTCATCAGTGACGCCGTATCGTTCCGCGAGTGGAATTAGGTGGCGGAATTCAGAGGGGACCTGCGCAGGATCGAGTTTGGGTGGTCGCGCTTCGGGATGTGGGTAGCGATTAGCCATTGAGCTGTGGCGTACAACGGAAGGTTTCTACGACACCGCCCTAAACGAAGCGAGCGACGCCTAAACTGCGAGAGATTGTACCAAGGCCAGCGCTCTTTGCCAAAGAGCGAAGGTGTGCCGAAACTGCATTGGCGTAAAAGCCATGTTGTCGGGCGATCAAGTATTATTCAGTGATCCATCCACGTCAGCCCCCAAGAGAACGGCTCGACAAATCGCCTGGTTTTGATTGTCGGTTCAGCTATTCTTTTTTGATACGCCTGATACACGCGATGCTATCGCGATTGCAGTCGGCGCGGATTTTGCGATATGACGTCATATGAGTGTCCAAAGTACGAAGAGCTGTAGAATGGACAGTGACACAACACAAAAGGTTCACGCGACCAACCAAGGACGATGTGCCAAAAGACAATGCGTAAAAACCATGTTATTCGCCGCTAGCGACGAGTTCGGCATGATGTTCGTTGAGTCGGGCGATATACGGAGTGACGAATTCAATGAAGTCGGATTCGACTTCAGCTATTGTGCCATAGGCACCGGATGATGCGAGGTCGTAACCGTCATCGATGCGGTAGATGCTGTTGCGCTGTGAGGCGTCCAGCAAATCTTCGTTGTTGATGTCGAGCAACATGGCGTATAGGGAACGAGCAGCTTGTTCTAGGGTGATGCGTTTAGCACTGAATGCGAGTCCAAGAAAAGCGAAACGCAGGTCGATGCAGAATTGAGGGTCGTTGGCCCCCAGAGATTGAAGGTTGGAAACGACAAAACGCGGGTCAGCCTCGCGGCAAAGCGAGAGATCAATGAGCGCGTCTGAGGCCGTGTTGCATGCTTCCAGTTGGCGGTCGGCCCAGCCAATTATTTGTGGCTTTCCGAAGTGGCCAGATTCATAGCCGCACCGAAGAACGTCAGCCTCATCGTGATGACTGCGAGCGAATAACGGAGGGTTTTTGCGACACCGCTTCTCTCCGAAGCTAACAAGCGTCGCAACACTGTTCAGCTTACCAAAAAAAGAACTCGCGTTTCCAAAGAGGCGGTGTCCACCGCGTAGCAAATTTATCAACGTGGCAAACGAAGCGATGCTCCAAAGACGAAATCGTGGCCTTGCGTAAAAGCCATGCTGTGCGCCCTCTACGCTGTAGGCTCCGAACGTTCAACAATAGGGGAGACATTGGACCAAATGGCAAGAAGGTTATCGGACGCGCCATGCAAACACGATGCAACGAATTGGTCAACAATCTCGGCAGCTGTCACAGACGTTGCGTCGCCATTAAAAGACAGCATGAATTTCCACCCGTTTCTGGCAGAGCCGCGGCAAAGGCGAAACCAGACGACACCGTCCGCCCAAACCGATAGTCGAATGTCGTCGTGAAAGTGCTTGGCGTCGACGTTCATGCGTTCTGGTTCGTCATTCGCTTGGTCGCGGGAGATACTCCAACTAGAGGTGTGGTAGGAGACTGTTTTACTGCGCGACCGGAATGCAGCAGCCAGATCGGAAAGTGATTCGCTCTCAAATTCGGAAATGGTTGGCATCTGGTTTCGCTGAGGTCGTACACGCAAGATTCTTACGACACCGCCCTGAACGAAGCGAGCGATGTCCGAACTGCGAGAGATGATACCAAAGCCACCGCCTCCTACCAAAGAGCGAAGGTGTGCCGAAGCGTAAAAACCATGTGCGACCGTCAGCTACTGGGTGGCCCAATTTTCTCGGTTAACATCCGACGAAGCCGTTCATCGTCGTCGTCAGATAGAGTGCGTCGAGGGATTACGGACAGGTCACGTTTGCTGTGATACATAATGTAGAAATCTTCATCAGAAAGCCACGATTGATACAGGGACCATTGAAGGGTCGAGTCGATACTGTTGGTCTTAAACCAGATACTATCATCGGCAAACGTCAGTGAGTATTCATCCTTCAGTTTCGGCTGGGAGCGGTAGATCATACCGGGAAGTAGGAAAAGGCTGTAAGCCACCATCAGGAGAAGAGCGACGCCGGTAATCGTCAACGCCCAAGCGGTCCATCCACCAGAAGAACTCATTAGCAAGTAGACACCTGCTGCGAGAGCGAGAAATCCGGTGAACATGTCCCGGCCAACCTTCAGAGTTGAGCGGTAGTGCCGCTTTATCGCGAGGACGTACTCGTCACGAGTAAACGTGAATGTGGTGGAGACAGGTGAAGCCACGGTTCGTCTAGGTCGCACAACGGAAGGTTTTACGACACCGCCCTGAACGAAGCGAGCGATGTCCGAGCTACAGCTAATTGTACCAAAGCCACGGCCCGTTGCCAAAGAGCTAAGGCGTGCCCGAAGAGCATCAGCGTAAAAACCATGTTGTGCGACTCAAGCATCTAGGAAACCGTAGTTGCTATTGAGTTTACGCAGGGATCCCCATTTGGTTTGAATCCTTCACAAGTGGCGAAAGGGTAGCCAGCGAATAGCCAGAACCATCGCCGAGTTGCGTGAGTAATTCTGCGACCATATTGGTAGACCAAGGAGTGCCAACGATGAACTGAATCTGCGCGGGAGTGAAATTGGAAATGTCGCTCGAATCTCCAAACGGTCAACCAACGTTTTGATGTCATTGAGGGCAAAGCCAATATTCGTGGCTGCCTCATGGGTCGCGCTATGAAATACCTCTTGGATCATGTCGCGGTCTACTGATTCGTCGAGGGATAACGCCGAAGCCTCATAGCGGGATTCCACGTCGGCAAGCGTGTCGAGTGCGTCTTGCAGTAGTTTGATTTCGGGTTCGAACACAGGACAGTCTGAGACGACGGAAGTTTTTACGACACTTAAACGAAGCACACGATGTTTGAACTACGAGAGGTTCTACCAATGCCAGCCCACGTCGCCAAACGCGGAAGGTGTGCCTGCCCATAATTTGCGTAAAAACCATGTTGCATGCCGCTTGAATCCGGCACAACGGCTGCAAAAATGGAATTTCCACTTAAAAACAGAAGTTCCCCGAACCCACTCGAAACGATAAGATACTAGGTAGATATTTCGATGGAGGATTTACCAATGGCATCAGCGCGCGACGTAGCACTTTTCTTCGCCTGCAAGGCGGATGACGAAGCTGGCGATAGCATTACGAACCTGAAGATTCAAAAGCTATTGTATTATGCTCAGGGTGCGCATCTTGCGATTCATGGCGAGCCGTTGTTTGAAGAACCAATTGAGGCATGGACACATGGCCCAGTGGTACCAGATGTCTACGATGAGTTGAAATCGCTTGGTTCCAAATCTATTCAGGTAGATGGCATGTGTGATGCGTTTAATCGGCTGAACGAACAGGAGCAAAGTGTCGTAAACGAAGTTTACGACGTATACGGCCAGTATTCCGCATGGAAGCTCCGCGATATGACGCATCAGGAACCGCCGTGGGTTGACACAGAAAACGGCAAGGCCATAGGATTGGATTCGATGAAGCAGTTCTTTTCTACCTTGGTAACCCAAGATGGGGCGTAAGGGAAAACAACTCAAGCAACGCGACAATGGTGGTGGCAAGAGATTAAAGACGCCAGCAACATCCACCGGTTCTACGCAAAGCCAAACGCCTCTGTTTTGTTTAAATATGCTGCATGGCAAGTACTGTCTGTCGCATTGCGAGCAAGAGCAAAGGGCAGCGTTTGCGGACACTCTCCATAAGCTAAGCAAGCTCACGTGGGCACAAATCATGACTTCGGGCCGTCATGCGTCCGGCTGCGAGATTATTTCCCGTGATTCGATCAAGTTCGAGCTGCCGTCCACGCTCACCGATGACGTGCGAATCCTTGCATTTCGGTTTCACGGCAAATTGCCGATGCTTGGATATCGCAACGGCAGGACGTACCACGTCCTCGCGTTAGATCGTGATTTCACCGCATACGACCATTAAGCTGCTGCGGGCAACGGAAGGTTTTGCGACACCGCTTCTCACAGCCAGCGAACGTCGCAGTGCCAACCCAGTTTACCAATGGCAAACCAATAAACGTCATGAAGCGAACGATGACAAACCAAAGAGCGTCACCGCCGCGGTCAAACGCGGCAACCAAACGATGCTCCAACAGCGAATCCGTGAATCCGTGAATCGCGTAAACACCATGTTGGCGAGCATTGGAGTTACCAGATCGCGTTGCCGATGAGTGCGGCACAAGCGAGGCACGGTAAAAATCCCCAACTCATTACAAGGGTATCGGTCAGAGTGAGTTCTGCGCGATCACGTGCGGAGATGAAGGCGATGGCGAGCCAATGTGCGAAAACGGCAGCAACGCAGATACGGAATCCGCGACCGCCATCCAGCAACATCGCCGCAATTAACACGCATGGTAATTGGGTCAATGTGATTATGTAAAGATGTGGGCGAACATGAGAGAAGTCAACATTGCGAGAGGCCATAGTGGTTGAATCCTGCGCGATGTACAGGCGGTAGCCGAACCAGTGGACGGCCGCCATGTCTGAACTGCGCGAGATTCTACCAATGCCAGCCCGCGTTGCCAAACATGGGAGGTGTGCCGAAGACCTAGCGTTAAAAAAATGTTATCCGCCGGCCCCTGCATTGAGTTCGCGCAACACTTCAAGCGCAAGGAATGGGCGTGTTGCCCCGATGCCCGGTTTTGTGCCACAGATATCGAGTGAATCAGTGACATCTCGACACTCATGGATCGTGAGAAGTTCAGTGCCATCTAGAGAAAGCTCGATGCTAAACTCGATAAAACGCCCGGCGTCGGTAACCAGGGTGCCATTCGCGTAATCGTCGCCGCCAAGTTCGCGGTCACACACGTCGATCAAGATGCCGGCGTCCACGTCAAAGCCGCGTTGCCTAAGTGCCGCACGAATTGCGGGAGTTATTGGGTTGTTGCGCCACCAAGACGCTTCGCGTCGGATATCGGACTGCGTCAGTGCAGTTTGCTGCTGGACATTCAGCGACTTGTGATAGTCGCGACGTTGCCGCAGTTTGTCGATGTCAGGTGGATCGGGCATCGGGAAGCCCTGAGCGGATAACGGAAGGTTTTCACGACACCGCTTTTCACCGAAGCCAACAGGCGTCGCAACATCAGACAGTTTACCAAAAAGAAGCCACATTGCCAAAGAAGCGGTGTCCGCGGCGAGGTAAATCAAAACACGCTAACGAACGGTTAAACGTGGCAAACCAAACGAGTTTCCCACGACGAAGCCGTGGACTTGTATGGAAACCATGTTGCACACCCGATGCGGTCAGGATGCGGTTCCAGCAGAGATAGTTCCCGCCCCGAGCGTCGACATGAACTCACGAATGGATTTCGCATCATCTTCACCAAAGTCGCCATCAGTTTTGAAGATAATCGAATAGCGGTTGACGTGGCCAGTGACAGTGTCGGAAAACTGGAAGCGATAGGCAGGCCCGATGCGACGTTGTTTGCCGGCTATCTGCTGCTGCATCATAGTTTTGCGATCGTCTGACATCTCCGATTGAGCCTCAGTGTACTCGGTGACCCACGCAACCTCTTTGGCGGATAAATCCTCTCGGTCGATTTGGACATTGGGGAATGCGTCGGAGAGTTTCGAGAGCAGTTTCTGTGGATCGAAGCACAGCACCGAATCCGAATAGTAGTCGATCGAACAAGAAAGGAGTGACGTCATACTCGGAGCGGACACTGGAAGGGTTTTACGACACCGCTTCTCACGGAAGCCAACAAGTGTCTCAGCACCAACGCAGTTTACCAAAAGAAACCGCGTTGCCAAAGAGGCGGTGTCCGCGGCGTTGCAAACCATACGATGTCCCAACGACGAAGCCGCGGACTTGATTAAAAACCATGTTGAACGACGCTACGCGCTGGAGGAATTAGATTCAGGTATGTGTTTTCGGACAGCATTGATGCGAGTTGGAACCCAATCATCGTCAGCATCGAATTTCGCGAGGTTATCAGCGACGTAATTGGTAATCTCGCGAATCAACTCAGTTGCCGCAGGCGTCAGGTCGGGTCGTGAGCATCGCACGACAAAGTCATTACGCCGGAAGCACATTCCCAATCGTCGCTGGCGTCCGCACTCTGAAGGTATGCCAATGCGGCGGGCAGATAGTATTGCAGGGCCAAGACAGACATATACCCAATGTCTTCACAATAGAGTGACGAGCCTTCTGCGAACATCTTGTAGGCGTCGTCTAGCGATTTGCCGCTCCAGTGCTTGATGACGTATCGCTCGTCGAGTCCGTCGCGGTCGATGAGTTGATCTTTGGGCGGAACGGACATTCTGGATAGTGCAACGGAAGGTTTTTACGACACCGGTTCTCGCCGAAGCCAACAAGCGTCTTAACATTAAAACAATTTATCAAAAAGAAACCACGCGCCAAAGAGGCGGTGTCCGCGGTGTGGTTGCACGACGAAGCCGCGGCCTTGCGTAAATACCTTGTTGTGCGTCTCAAGCGTCAGTCGAAAGCTTGCCATTCCAGTATGTCACGGCCCAAAGAAACCGAACCATGTAAGTAAGCGTTGTAGTACCGATAAACCAATCTATGGCCATCAAACCACGCAATGGCGCGCGCCCAGCGAACCAGTCAGCAATCTGGTGATAGGTAAACAGAAGCGAGAATCCACCGAAGAATAGCAGGAACAATGCGCCGAGCATCCACAATCCGCGCTCGGTGCGCCATTCAGCAAATGATCCTGACATTGCGCCGAGACCACTAAGCATCATTGCTGATACCGCTAGGCCGCAAAGCCAGCAGACGCCGCAAGCAAGAAACACGAGCAGACCGAGAGAGATCGTGCGGTCAATCTGGGCTGGACTCATCATTGGTCTGAGGCGCACAGCGGAAGGTTTTCATGACACCGCCCTAAACGAATCGGAAGATGCCTGATGTACGGAAATTGTACCAAAGCCAGCGATCGTTGCCAAAGATCGAAGGCCTAACATAAAAACCATGTTGTGCGACCGGACCATTATTTTGCGGCGTACATCGCGCGATCCTCGACACTAAATTCGACGGTAATACCGTCCTGAGAGCCAAGCCCAACGGCAGCGAGCTCTTCGTACACAAGTTGCTTCAGGTTTTTATAGTGTTCGCTTCCAGCAAACGCATCGACCGCACCGCGACCCTCAGTGAAAAAGTACGCGCGAAAATCAGGGTCACCCTGCCAGAGAACGTAGAAGCCATAGCAGTCGGGGCAAAGCTGACGAAAGCGAGCGAGAATGTTTTGGCTGACCGTACTGAGTCCCCGGTTTCGTTCACGCATTGCGGCTTTGGCGCGGGCAAAGTCAGCTTCGGTTGGTATGGAGCGAGGCTTTCGTTCCTCCATTCGTTGATCGTTGCGACGCTTGCGTGCGTTTTTGGACATCAGTAAGTAGGTCGCACAACGGAAGGTTTTTACGACACCGCCCTAAGCGAACGATGTATGAAATACTGAGATTCTACCAAGGTTATGGCCCGTTGCCAAAGAGCCAAGGCGTGCCCGAAGGGCATTAGCGTAAAAACCATGTTGTCAGATCCGCTGCGTTGTGATTACGGCTGATTTGCATATGCGTCCAACCCGTAAACTGAGAACGCGGTAGCGTGGAAGCCGATGCATTGCACCAATATCAGGCCGACAGCGTGAGCGACCGATAACCCAAGGCCACGAAAGCCACGGGTTTTAATCAAATAGATCGGTACGGCAATTGGCCAGGACAGAAAAACAAGCAGTTGGAGGATATGCAGAATCGGTTTGCCGCGATCACGGGCATCCGATACTGCCCACCAGGCAGCGCAACCGGCCATGGCAATCGCGAATAGGTAGTACAGCCCGCCGACGACGTCAGGAGCCATCACCTGCACGACGCCCCCGACGAGACAGGAA
>CAYNJG010000109.1:0-22227 GCA_964397295.1 uncultured Pirellulaceae bacterium | reverse complement strand
CGATCCGTTTCTGCTCACCGTTTTGCCCTTTGTAAAGCTGATCGGCAAGCTGCATATCGGATGCATAGAGTTCGCGGCGACGCTGTTTTGCGATGGCTTCTTCGGCGGCTTGAGCTTGCTTAGCTTTCGTTTTCTCCTTGATCGCGTCTTGTTCCGATTTGAGAGCATGGTCTCTTTCCGTAGTGGCTTCTTTGGAAGCTGCCTTCGCAATCGCCTCTTGTTCGATTGCGTTTTGAGTTTGCTTTCTCGCCTCGAATAGCCCCCACGTTGTTCCCAACAGGCCGAGGCACAATAGAGCGAAAAGTGCGCTGGCTGTGACCACAATGCTGCGATTTCGTCGTACAAACTTCTGCAGTTGATAGCTCATCGATGGTGGACGCGCTTCCACCGACTCGTCGACAAGATAACGTTCGACGTCTGCCGCAAAGTTACTCGCCGATTCGTAGCGACGATTGCGGTCCTTGTCGAGCGCCTTCATCACGATCCAGTCGAGGTCGCCACGCAGCGCTTGCTGTAGTTTCCCGGGTTCCGTATCACGTTGGATCGCGATCGCTGCTGTCTTGTCACCCAATGTTGAAAGGCGAGTCGATGGTCTGGCCGCTTCTTCCTCGGCAATCATGCGTTGAATTTCCGCATACGCCGTCGAACGAAGTCGCTGGGCATCTAGCGGCGTGGTTCCGGTCAGCAGTTCGTAGAGCATGACGCCCAGTGAATAGATGTCGCTGCGGGTGTCGATATCGAGCCCGCTAAACTGAGCCTGCTCGGGACTCATATAAATCGGCGTGCCGACCATTTGGCCATAGGCCGTGAAAAGCGTTTTTTCCGTTAGTTGTTGGCTGAGTGCTTTCGACACACCAAAGTCGATGATCTTCGGCACCGGCCGGTTGTCATGAATCGTCACCATCACGTTGCTGGGTTTAAGATCGCGATGGATGATGCCTTTCTGGTGAGCATGCTGAATCGCGCGACAGATCGAAATAAACAGCTGCAAGCGATCGGTGATCGAAAGTTTGTTTGCGTCGCAGAATTCCGTCAGCGGTACACCTTTGACCAGCTCCATGGCGAAAAAGGGACGCCCTGATTCGGTCGCACCGCCGTCCAGCACTCGCGCGATATTCGGATGATCCATCAACGCGAGCGCCTGACGTTCGGCTTCAAAACGGGCCACGACCTCCTTGGTATCCATCCCCGGCTTAATGATCTTCAACGCGACCTTGCGGCGAACAGGCTCTTGTTGTTCCGCCATAAACACCACGCCAAAGCCACCCTCACCGATCTTCTGCAGCAACTTGTACCGACCAATCTGGGCGCCTGCTGCCTCGTCGATGCTCTCCGTATTGGGCGTCGCGAACACACTCGTGACTTTATCTTCTTCATGGAGAAAGCTGCCCGCTTCGCGGCTCGATTTCAAGAGTTCTTCGACTTCGCGTCGCAGTGCCGCATTGTTGGCACAAGCCCCAACGACATAAGCGTCTTGAGCCGCTACGTCATCAGAGTGTTCCTTGGCCGCACAGAAAATCTCAAATGCGGAATTCTTGTTACCGTCACGATTGGGCATGAGCAGCTTTCATGGACTCAGTGGTAAGGCTTTCGCTAGTCAACATGAGGGGTTGAATTTTACCGGCTTGCCTGCGTACGCCTATGGTACGGCGATCAATGGAGTTTCTTCAGTCTGTGGCAGGTCAAAGTTTCTCGCTAATCGCTGCGCGATTCTTTGAGTCAACATGCGTTCAAGATCAAATACGAAGAGTGCCACGCCGGCACCGTCGATCTTTGCTTCACCCGCCAATTCACCACCGGCCTTTATGTAGAGTCCTTTCAAGTAGTCCGAACTACCGCTCGTGGACGCGGTAGCAAATCGGGCTCCTCGAGCGTGGAATAGTTTTGCAGATGCGAGAGCCAGTCCCATGAACGTTAGACTTGCGCCGCGAAACGCTGGCTCAACGTAGATGGTCCGCATCGATGCCATTTGCTCGATCGGGCAATAGCGACTCAAGTCACATAGCGATGCATAGGGCGTGTCGCGGTATCCACGATAGACGTCGCTCAGCATTCCGCTTTCGCCCAATCCCATTCGAGACTGATCATCGCTGTACGCAACAAGGTAGGTGGCGAATTCAACTGGTTGGATCATCTCACTGGTCGCTTCGATACCGATGGCCTGAAGCGTTTGCGTTCGCACGTGTCGAATGTAGTCAGCGTCTGTGACTACTGAGGTCATTCTGATCTTCATGACTGGTTCCTCGATGAAAAAGAGGCCGCCCATTCGAGCGGCCGATCGTAAGTTATGGCCTCGGTCAATTTCCGACTACCAGTAGATCCCTTCGTTGGTGCCGAAGTAGATTCCTTCATTGCTGCTGTTGAAATAGATTCCATCGTTCGTGTCGAAGTAAATGCCGTCGTTCATCTTTGATTTCCTTGTTCAGCTGGTTTCAGATGGCGAAAACGACCAGTGTTTCGCCTTCATCTCTCTATGCACCGTTCATTGAGAAATGCGCCAGGTCTTCGAAAAAAGAATATCTTCTTGTTAGGTGCCATGAAATGAAATCCTCACCGAGGAGTAGGGCAACGCCACAGTTGATAGAAACTCAATTGGCATTAAGCACAGCGAGAGCTAGCGAGTCCTACGCGTCTTCGCCTTGAATTTCGCGATGAAGCCAAGCTCTTGCATAAGACCAATATCGGTCAGCTGTTCTACGACCGATGCCTAGCGTTTTCGCAGCATCCCCCAAGCTCAACCCCGCAAAGAATCGGAGTTTGACCAATTCGGCAGGAACCGGATTCTCGGCGTGGAGTTTTTCGATCGCGTTGTCCAGAGCGATCAAGTCTTCCGGCTGCTCGTCGAGCACAACGCTGGCTAGGTCGAGAGGAATCTTCTTTGCGCCTCCACCGCGCTTTAGCCGCATTTTATCGCGAGCGCGATTGATCAAAATCCGCCGCATGGCTTGCGCCGCCGCGGCATAAAAGTGACGCTGACCTTCCCAATCCCTGGGCTTCCCATCAGCGTCGACGAGTTTCATGTAGGCTTCGTGAACCAGAGCTGTCGCCGTTAATGTCTGCCCGACCCGCTCCTGCGATAGCTTTTTCGATGCCAGCCGACGCAGCTGATCGTAGACCAAGGGCAGTAGTTCATCCGCCGCTTTGGAGTCACCATCACCAATGGCGTCGAGAATTTGCGTGAGATCGTCTTCCATTGTGTTCATCTTATACCGTTCCGAAAGCAATTCTTCACCGCCTATATCTCGCTGATCGACAGTAAAGAAGTCTGGCGCTGACCTTGCGGCTAAAAGCGATGCACTCTTTGAAGCCGGAATGCGCCAAGAAAATCGAAAAAGGTCAATTCGCTCAAGGTGACTGGTGTCCCGATGGTTTAATCTTCCTTCTGCGATTTCTTTTAGCATGAGCCAATGCTTACCATCGAAGTCTCAACACTGATGTTTCAATAGGCCAACTATGCAGGTGAATTGGAGAAGCTTTGCGGGGCCAAGTTACTTTTTTCGAGTAGCTTGGCCCTTTTTCATTTGCCAATTCTTGTTGATGGGAACTTCGACGCTCATAGTCCCGACCGGGCTCAGCATGACAGAATTATTTTTTGCTTTTTCCTGTGGCGCAATTTCGTTGAAAACAGGGCATAACTAGGAACTGTCCGGACCGGAGATGCGATGCAATGAACAATCCCAAAGCTGATGCCCTTTCTATCTTTGGTACCGCGATCGAGCATTCCTCCATTGCCGAGCAGGATGCGTACGTCGCAAACGCGTGTGGCGACAACGACGTTCTGCGCCGCGAAGTCGAGGAGTTGCTAAAGTCCAATCGCGAAGCCGGAAGTTTCCTTGCAGACCTTGCAGAGGAAGACGGTGACGTTGATATCGGGGGCAGCTTCCTGGAAAAGCCGGCTCCTAACTTGGAACCGACAATCGTGCCAGATACTCCTGTGGAAAATCGTTCCGCATCGCCGGATGGGGAGCCGTCAAAGGCGTTTTCAGTTGGTGATGCAGTCGTGATTGGCGACACAAATCACAGCGTGTTGAAGTCGATCGGTATGACCTTGGAGGGTGTGCCTCGGATCTCGCTGCGTGAGTCGCCAGAAGAAGGCGAGGAACCGATCCAACGACCAAGCTCCCCGGAGATCCCGGATCAATCGAGCGACAGCCGTTATCGCATCGACGGCGAAATCGCTCGTGGTGGAATGGGCGCTGTCATGCGAGGGCGAGATACAGACCTTGGTCGTGATCTCGCGGTGAAGGTGCTGCTGGATGAGCACAAGGATAAGCCTCATGTGGTTCAACGGTTCATCGAGGAAGCTCAGATTGGCGGGCAGCTTCAACATCCCGGCATCGCGCCGGTGTACGAGCTAGGTCAGTTCGCCGACCAACGCCCTTTCTTCACGATGAAATTGGTCAAAGGCAAAACGCTTTCCGCGTTGTTGGAAGATCGTTCCTCGCCCGACGAAGACCGAGCCAAGTTCTTGGGTATCTTCGAACAAATCTGCCAAACGATGGCTTACGCGCATTCGCGCGGAGTCATTCATCGCGACCTAAAACCATCCAACATCATGGTGGGTGCCTTTGGTGAAGTCCAAGTCATGGACTGGGGTTTGGCTAAGGTTCTTGGTGAAGGCGGTGTGGCGGATGAAAAACGATCCGTTGATAAACGAACGAACCTGAGCATCATTCAGACGATACGTTCATTAGGCAGCGACACCCCGGCCAGTTTCGGGTCTGCGACTGCAGGATCGCACACACAAATGGGCAGCGTTATGGGGACGCCAGCCTACATGCCTCCCGAGCAAGCGCTCGGCGAGATCGATCGACTCGATCAACGCAGTGACGTGTTTGGACTGGGAGCAATTCTGTGCGAGATATTGACAGGCCAGCCGCCATACACAGGAGGAAACCATACTGAGGTGTTTCGCAAAGCCTCACGAGCCAAGCTGGAAGAGTGCTTTTCGCAGCTTGAGTCACAGAACGTCGATGCGGAACTTCTGCAAATCGTGCGTGCAACCCTTGAGCCGGAACCAGAAGATCGCATTCGTGATGCAGGCGTGCTGACCGAACGCATAAGCAATCACCTAGCATCACTCGAAACCCGCATGCGAGCGGCGGAGCTGGCAAAAGTCGAAGCCAATACGAAGGCCACGGAAGAACGCAAGCGACGTAAAGTCATGATGGCGTTGGCCGCATCGGTGCTACTCACCATGGGAGTAGGCGGCGCGGGGTGGATCTATTCAACACAAAAGGACTTTGCTCTGCGTCAAGCCGAGGCCGATGCTAGGCGGCAAAAGCAAGCCGAAATCCTAGAGGATCGTCAGCGTTTCCTAGCAGAAGTGACAACAGCGGAGTCGCTGATTGCGGATTCTGCCAGCGTCTTGCCGACTCAAATCGCGATACAAAAGGCTCAGTCTGCGATTCAGCGCGTTGAAGCATCGGGAGGGCCGAGTGACGATTTCGCTCAGGAAGATTGGCAACGTTTTGAGTCCGCTCGGGACACCGTTGCCGGGCTCGCCGCCGACCGCAAACTCTTGGAAAGTCTGCAGAGCTGTTGGCAGTACGAAAATGAATTTGATGCCGCGCAAAGATTAAGTTTGCGCGACTCGGAGGAAAACGGAGCAGCAGGGACGGCAGCCGAAGTTCCGGCAACCAACATGATCCAGAACGAGGATGATTCGCCGAGAGCCATCACCGAATTGGTGAGCCCGGCGGCAAAATACGCCAGCACATTTTCCGATTGGGGCCTGCGATTATCGGATCAGGATGCGGCCAAGCAGTTTTCTCAAATGCACCCCGACGTTCTTCCTGCGGCTTTTGTATCGCTTGATCGTTGGCGAGAGCGTCTGGTCTTTAGTAAAAGCCTGGAGCAGTGGCGAGAAGAGTCTTGGAGCACGTTGAAGCCAGTGAGTCTACGGTCACGGGGAGGAGATACGCTTGAAGTCTTGGAGGATCAGTCGATTCTTGCCAGCGGCGAAAATCCGCGCATGGGCTACGACCTTGAATTTGAAACAGATGTCACCACGTTGGTAGCATTCCGGCTCGAGGCTCTGACCCACGATTCACTTCCCAAAAAAGGACCGGGACGTTCGGAAACGCCGCCTCAATACGGAGGCGCGATCGGAGTATTTTCGCTCCAGGGAATCGAAGTCTGGTACGCACCTCGCTCAAACCCTGATGATCGGCGTCGTCTTTGGTTTCAGTCCGCCGTAGCAGATTACGACCACAACGGCGGAACAGACCACTCGTTGACGACTGAGTCTTGGATGATCGATGGAGGAGGCGGAAAGGACCACGAGGCAGTTTTTGAATGCCGTGATTCACCGACAGACGCAAGTGGCTTTCTTATCTTTATCAGCCATGCGGACCGTGCACCCGGCATGTGGGAAGGACAGAATATCGGACGCTTTCGTTGGTCGGTTTCAAAAGAGGTCGGCGGAACAGAGCAAGCCAATTCGTTAGCGGAATTGAGCGAAGAAGTGGATGCAGATGCTTGGCGCGCCGAACTCCGTAGCGAAATCGAACGCAACGATCTCGCGGCGCTCGTGGATCGAGCGCGGGATCATCAACAACTAGAACAGCAACCGCTTGTTTCGCAGTTTCAATTGGTTGATGCGCTGCTTGATAACAATTCAGGTGGCACGCTGCTTCGATTCATCAACCGAGACTCGACTTGGCAGGCAACACCAGCGACTAGTACCCAAGTCAGATCCGCGGAAGTTTATCATCGTGGATATAGCATCGATCCGTCCATCTCCATCGAGCGACTCGACGATGGAAGCTACTCCATCGACGGGAACTATCCCGTATTTGAAGAGGTTGAACTTGTTTTTGACTTGAGCGAACGCCTTCCAACAGCGGTCAAGTTAGAGCTCATCCCAGAAGAGCGCAATGGGAACTTGGCGTTCGGAAGAAGTACGTCGGGCTGGGTTGATCTGTTGGACCTCAACGTTGCTGTTCGCAGCCAATCCGAGGATGAAAACGCGGAGTTCAAAGGCGTTCCGATCTATCAAGCATTGAGTGATTTGCCCACGCACAGGCCGCTACGTCTCTGGGCAACGTTTGATGGGAATCGGCGAACGTACAGCCCACTCTTTGATTCGGAAAATCCGCATCAGATCGTGTACTTGTTGGATTCAGATGCTGCGGATGTGGGAGACCTTAGCTCTAACCAGGAAATCAGAATTAAGTTCGAGACGACACGTCACTTCGCCCGTTTCAGGCTTTCGTTTTCGACGGACGATTTTGAAGTCCCCGATGCAAAGCAGGAAGCACTCGATCTGGCAAGATTCGTTTGCGAACAGAATCCGAACCAATACTGGGCTCAAGTCAAGTTGGCGAACACATGCCTGGCTCAGAATCCTCCTCGCTTTGACGAAGCCATGTCTCACGCGATTGCCGCGTATGCTCTCGAGCCAGAAAACCCCAGCAGTTCCAGCTTGCTGTTGAAAGCAACTTCCATCGATCGTTTGGCGGAAGACGAATCCCATCAAAGAGCCACAATTCTTGCCTTGAAACGCCTCGCGTCGAATGCACCGAACAGCAACTTGCCCAGCGAGTACATTCAGGCGACTTATAACACTGCGGGAAGTCTTATTAAGAGCGACCCTGAGAAAGCGATCGCGCTCTACAAGTTTATTCTTGACGCTCGACCAGACGATCCCAAGGTGATCAGCGACGTTGCGACGATGCTTACTCTTAATCTTGTCTATGTCGGAATCCGAAGTGAAGTGGAACTGGGCCTCCGCACTTTTCATCGAGCGCTCGAAATGGATCCGACCCTCAGTTGGGCAAACAACAATCTCGGTGCTGCATACTTTTGGACTGGCCAGCTCGACAAAGCAACGGAGTATTACCGCAAGCAAATCGCGATGGCCCCCGAAAAATCAGGAATTACGTACAGCAATCTCGCCAGGGTAATCGTGTTCCGCCAAGGAGATCTGAGCAAGGCCATCGAACTTTGCCGCAAAGGAGTAAGCAACTCGCCCAAAGATGCTCGGATATTTCATGAACTCGGTCGATTTCTCCTTGAAGCGGATCAATTCGAGGAAGCACTTTCAACGTATCAAACTGCCGTGGAACTGCAGCCAAAGAACACTTTGTACATGTTCTATCTTGCACAGGTACTTGCCAAGCTCGACCGTGCTGACGAAGCCGAGGAGCTACGCCAGAAAGCGATTGCCATTGGGCTCGACTCAAGCCGCACTCTACCTGAAGTCAACAAACTGGCGTGGAGCCTACTGACGGCAGAGGACGAAACGCTTCGCGACTACGACGTGGCGTTGAAGATGTTCAGGCAGGCTATGAAAAACTCCCCACCAGTGACGGTCGACAAGCGCACTCTAGGTGTTGCCCACTATCGCAACGGCAATTGGCAGGAAGCGATGGATACTCTTTCGGCATCACTGAAGTCGCGTCCGGACAACGGTTACGACCTGTTCTTCTTGGCGATGGCGGATTGGCAGCTTGGCAACAAGGAGCAGGCTCGCCAGTGGTACGACGAGGCAACAGTCTGGATGACCGAACATCAACCTCACAGCCCCGAACTCATCCGATTCCGAGACGAAGCAGAAAAGCTACTGCAAGAATCAGAACAGTAGCTCGCCTCTCCGAGGCGATTCCTATCCAAGCTCAAGGCTCGGAGAGCCGTGCTACTGAGGCTTCCTACAATGAACTCACTCGGATTCCCTAATAATTTAAGTGCAATAGGATCAATCGAATTGTCGCATCAAGACTCAACCCCATCGTCCTCGTCCTGGCATACTCCAGGCTGCACCCTCATTGGCTCAATCGGAAGAGAAGGAATCAAAGAAAACTCCCGAGCGGATTTCCATCGGAATCGCAGAAGAAATCGAATCCAAAATTCTTGGCGAGACCCGCAGGATCAGTGTCTCGACTCCACAGGGATACGATGGAGAAGAAAGGAACCGTCGGCATACTCTATGGGTTGGACAAAACAAAGCGGTTCGATGAGAGCCTCCAGCTCATCAGAGAAGACTCCCAAAAAGAAAAGCCTTGATTCCATGGCCCTGCTATCCCTTTGTGGCCAACAATTTCGAGGATGCCAATCAACCCTCCGCTACCAATCCGCCTAAGAACGATTGACGAAAAGGTCATAGTCACACAAAAACACTGACCAACGAAGCCCGTGGATTGCTTATGATGCTCATTCATGTCTTTCGACTAACGGAGAAGGCGGTTGATCATGTCAAAAAAACAAGCGGTGCCTGCGATCCTTGGCCTGTGCCTAGTAGGCATCATCGTGTTGTTGTGGAGTCTCTTCGGACCGGCTCCCAGGCTACAGATTTCGAAAGAAACGACCTTCGTTACGTCCCCTCTGCACGACGACGGCACCCCAAACTACGCTGCGTATTTACTTGAACGCAGTAAGAAAGGCGTCACGTCGGAAAACAATGCGGGAGTCCTCCTTCAACAAGTGATAGGCATCCCCTCGGAACACCGAGAGCTCATCGAGAAAGAAATCGGTTGCGACCTATCGAAGAAATCAGAATCCGAGCCGACCATTGTGACGTGTCTGGAGAAACTCTACGCACTGATCGATAGTACGGAAACGGCTAGATATCACGAGACGCACGGAGACCTTGGCAGCGACGAAATGCTGGTGGTCGACGACGTTGCCCTGTTTGATCTGATGCAATCGCGTGCCTGGTCACCCAAGGAACATGCTTCGAAAGCAACGTTGATTCGCGAGTATTCGGAAGCCATCGATGCAATCGTCAAGGCATCCGAGCGGCCACGATTCTACATGCCCTTGCCTGATGCCTTCTCGAACCAGGAGCGATCGATCGTCTTACAATCTTTGTTCAGCACAGCGCCACGCGAATGTGTAGACGTACTTCTTATACGTGCGATGCTCTTGCTCGGAGAAGGTAACCTCGAAAGTGCCTGGCAAGATGTCTACTCAGCCATGCGGCTTGCAAGGCTAATCACGCAGAACACGCCGCTAACACACCAACTCATTGGACACTTGTTGGATGAGAAGGCTTCGAAAGCGTTACTCGCGATTCTCGACTCACCTGAACTTTCGATTGAACTAGCGGCAAAGATTCAGAAGGACCTGAGCACGCTCTCACCCTTCGAACTTCAACACACGATAGACCAGCACGAACGAATTTCGTTTTTGGATCTCGCAGCTAGAAGAGCGAAAGGAAAATCCGTCGGTAACGCGAAGTCGAACTACAAAACACGAATTGACTCGAATGAAGTACTTCGTCACGGAAATGAAATGTTTGATTACATCGTTTCGCTTACAACGATGTCATATCCCGAATACCGCAATTCCATGAAGGCGGACTTCAATAGATTTTCCGACCTGCATGACAGAGAAGACGAAGCAAACATGGTTGCTAAGTGCCTAAGTCCGAGTCTTCGGAATCGTTTGACTGCGGACGAGTTGTTAAAAGTGTGCGTTCCTCCAGTCCAAGCCTTTTTGTCGTCACAGGTTCGGGCCAACACACGATGTGACCTGAGCAAAGTTGCCATGGCACTTCACCGATTTCGCAAGAACAATTCTGCGTATCCGGAATCGCTTACGGAACTGGTGCCGAAGTACCTACCGCAAGTTCCCGTCGATCGTTTCGCAAACCAACCGCTCAACTACGAAAAAAAGACGGCCGGCTACTGTCTATATAGCAATGGCCCAAACCAGGAAGCTGACGGTGGAACTTCCTTGAGCGGGAATCCAAAAGACGGGGAGTGGGTGAAGAAGCCCGAGACTGTGACGAATATGTCATTCGACGTGGTGATCCGTTTGCCTTTACCAAATGACTTCTGGCCCGAACCGATTGTGCGAACAGCCAGCGACGATCCCTACGAGACTGGTTATGGACCTCGGAAAGACTAGGCAGACTTGCGAAGTCGTCGTTCGATTGGCTTTGCGGGCACGCCCACGACAACGCTCCCGTCTTCAACGTCGCGGGTGACAACAGCACCGGCGCCAATCACGCAATTGCAGCCAATGCGGACGTGTGGATTTACGCTCGCTGAAATTCCGATCAACGTGTTCGCACCAACTTCCACCTCACCACCCAAAATTGCTCCGGGAGCGATGTGGCAATTCGCACCGATCTTGCAGTGGTGCTCGATGACGGCACGAGTGTTGATGATCACATGGTGCCCGATTTCGCTGCCGGGATTCACAACCGCCGCAGCAGCAATGAATGTTCCGCAAGCGATTGCGCAACGCTTCGACACACTTGCCGCGGGATGCACTACGGTGGCTTGTGGCCCGTCGTACTTCTCGATGAGACGACGCCGAGTTTCGATGTTACCCACGGCCAAAATCAGCGGTTTGCCTTGAGTGAATAGAAAGTCTCGAAACGCACCTAGCTGGCGAACTTCCATCGACAGATGTTTACCGACTTCGTCGTCGTAGAACCCGTCAACGTGCCAACCGGCAAGACGGGCGGCTTCGAACACGACGACGGCATGCCCGCCGCCACCGACCAGAGCTACACTAGGCTGAGAGAATAAAGACAACAAACGACTGACATTTCATCAAGATTCGAACCGTATCACTGCTGAATATCGGCCTGAATTCCAACCGGTCTTGTGCGAAGTTGAAAGTTGACAAGCCTTGTCGGTCAAACGGATACAGCCGGTCAGTGGAAGATTGTCGCTCTCGGCAAACGACGTTCTCACGGTATTACTCCGAAGAAGTGCCGAGTTGCTACGTCTCGCGGGCGTTTACGGGGTATAATTTCACGTAATTAATTGCCCAGCCAGAGTACCGAAGAGAATCGTCATGTTCGCGCCAGCTAGAAAATACTGTGTGGTTGTGTTTGCTGCCCTACTGCTTTCCCAACCAGTATTTGCACAAGAAAAAGATTCGAAGCCAGCTGACAAGGCAAAGGCGGAAGCGAAAGATTCGGACAAAGAAAAAGCGGGCTCATCGAAAAAGAAAAAAGCGGCCAAGGTAGAAAAGAAAAAGCTGCCTCAATTGCGTCAAATCAATTTGTCGGGCAACTACGTTGACTTAGTCCAGCCGATATCGTTCGATCCAACCGCGTTGTTGATTGGCGGAGGCACTATCAAGCAGCGGTCCTTCTACCGTCTCTGTAAGTTTCTCGACGACCTTCAGGAAAACAAACGCGTTGGTTACGTGTTGTTCGATCTATCCGACTCAATGTTGGTGATGAACTCAGCACAACTCGACGAGCTTCATCGGTACATGAAAAAGCTTCGTGAATCGGGCAAGAAGACTTACGCGTGGCTAGAAAACGCATCCAACGTACACTTGGCTATCGCTGCGGCGTGCGACGAAGTCATCATGGCTGACTTTGGCGGCGTCGACATGCCATCCATGGCGATGCAGTCGATGTTCTATGCCGATGCGATGGACTTGTTAGGCGTGAAAGCGTCGGTCGTTCGAGCCGGAGATTTCAAAGGTGCCGTCGAGCCCTACTTGAACTCGAAAATGAGCACTCACTTACGCGAACACTACATGGAGATGCTGGAGAGCATGAACGCCGCGCAGATCGATCGCGTCGCTAAAGGGCGCGGGCTCAAGACTGCCGACGTGCGAGAATTGCAGGCCAAGCGAATGCTGCTCCCCAACGAAGCGTTGCAAGCGAACATCGTCGACCAACTAGCGCCGTTTGGCACGATGCAAAAGACGATTGAGAAATCCATTGACGACGAGATCGAATGGGTCACCCCGAAAGTCGCAGCGAAGAAGCAAGTTTCCATGTTTCAATTGATGGGTCAGATGATGTCTGGCCAATCATCGTCGGGACGAATTCGAGACAATTCAATCGCAGTGATTCACCTCCACGGCGCAATCGTTGATGGCAAGAAGAAATCGTCCGGGTCGATTGTCTCTGGACCGACCGTGGCGATGATCGAAAAGCTGGCCGAAGACGACAAAGTCAAAGGCGCCGTCATTCGCGTAAACTCGCCCGGTGGCAGTGCTACGGCAAGCGAAGCAGTTCGCCAAGCTCTAGTGCAACTTGCGAAAAAGAAACCGACGATCGTTTCCATGGGCAACATGGCGGCCTCCGGCGGTTACTGGGTGAGCTGTATCGACGTTCCGATCTACGCGGAAAAAGGCACGCTGACCGGATCGATCGGCGTCTTTTCCATGAAGCTAAGTCTGGGCGCACTCATGCGACGCGTGGGCGTGCACATCGAATCAATAACGCTTGACGACTCTGCGGGATTGTTCGCCATGGATCGAGCTTGGTCGGACGAAGACACGGAGGCTTTGCAGGGCCATATTGATATGGTTTACGATCGGTTTCTGGAACTCGTCAGCGAATCACGTGGCATCAAATTGAAAAAATTGCGAAAGCTGGCCGGCGGCCGAGTCTGGTCAGGTTCACAAGCGAAGAAGAACGGATTGGTGGATGAACTGGGCGGTCTTGATGATTGCTTGGCAGCGGTCGCGAAGAAATCAAAGCTGGACGACTACTACGTGGCGCATCGTCCGGTCGCGAATAGTGGCCTCGACCTATCGGAATTGCTAGGCTCTGGCGGCGAAGAAGAAATCTGGAGCGGCATTTCGCGGACCGCACTCCAAGTGCTGAAGAAGCGAGGCCTCTCGCTGGAGTTGACGCGATTGTTGCTATCCGACGGTTTAAAGAATTCCGGAAAGCCAACCACATGGCTTATGAATCCAGTTGAGTTCTCGATCGGCTGGCAATAATGTTTCTGCGAGTCAGACAAACGGAAGGTTAAGCAGCGTAGGCAAGTTCTTTGTCGGTACCTGGTTGTTCTTTCTTGTTTAAGCCGATCCGCACGACCGCGGCACCGGCATCCTTCAAAAACCCTGCTGAACGTTGACTACCAGCGAGCAACAGAATTTGCATTCCCGCTTCAGCAGCTTTCACCAGCACTTGGTAAACACTCTCCGCTGCTGAATTCGACAGCACCTCATCCGCAAACACAACGAGCGGCAATGCATTGCCAGACTTCTGGCTGATCGCTGCAAGTCTCAATTGCAATGCAAGCCAAGCCAAGCCTGCCGTTTCCGATTCGATATCGAGTGCCTGCAACGTGTTGCGTTTTTTGTTCTCCAAAAAGAACTGGCCGTCCTGAAATCGGACGTTATCGAACGCACCATTTGTCAACGCAGAAAGGCTCAGCGTTGGCCTTCGTTTGCGATGGGTTGCCACAACTACTGGCTGAGTTACCGGTGGTCGTTGCAGTTCTTCCGTGGCGGCGGATATTTCCAAATCCAACTCGGCCAGCAGTTGGTTTTTGCGTTCCAATTCTGCCTGCGTGACATTGGGTAGAGAAGTTACCGAAGCAGGCATAGAATCCCGAGTAACCAGAGTTTCAGCGCCGAGTCGTCGTCGTTCTTCGAGTTCCATGCGTTGCTCTTCGAGTTCCATCGCACGGCGTCGTAATTCGTCGCCGCTATACATTTCCAGTAGCTCGCGAACTTCTTCACCGTCTTCGTGCGCGTCAATCTGCACAGATATCTCGTCGTCAACCCGCTTCCACTTTTTCGCTCGTTCGGCCCGATGCTTTGCTTCTTCCAACGCCGACTCTAATTCGAAGACGTCATGCACTTTCGCTCGACGCAAAATGTTACGCTGAAGCTTATCGAGACGCTTAAGCTCCTTCTTTGCATATTCAAGATCAGTCCCGCTGTTACTTCGTAAACCATTCTTACTCGGACCATGCTCTTGGTCACGGAGTTGCGTGAAAATAAACTCAAGCGAGGCCAGCAACTCGTGCGGGTCGTTGGTGTAACATTCGCCATCGATGTGGCGAATCATTTTTTTAGCGCCCTTGATCCAACGCTTCAATCGATCGCTTCGCGTCGTCCGCTTGTTGCCCCGGTTGGTTGCTGTTTTGCGAGATTTTCTTATCGCGTCGGAAGTGGAGAGCAGCGGAGAAAGCCCTTTCGCAATCAGCAATTCTTGGTACGCCACCTCGGCGCTATCGAGCCTTCGATTCGCTTCAGAAACCGACTGTTGCAACTGTGTGGCTTCGACGCGATGCTGCTCGCGGACCGCCGCCAAGCTTCTCGCTTCCTGGTCGCCGAGCAGTTGTTCTGTAGCCCCAGCAATTTCACGATCAATTTGTTGCAACCGTTCGTGTGTTCGCGCGAGTTTCTTTTCCGCGCGTTTCTCGAGTGCCATTTTGATAGCTCCTGCCGAAACGATTCCACAAAGTCCGAGTGCAGCGAGCCATAACTGCCCCCATGTCGCGGCTACCACGAGCGTCCCAAACAATGCTGAGATGCTTAGGACAAACAAAATAACAATCCAAAGCCGAATCTGTGCGGACGGAGTTGGACGGTTCAGCAAACGCGTGTACTCCCGGTGAATCCAAAGTCGACGACGTTTTAATTCGGAAAGCTGCTGCCGCACTGGGGCCGTTGCGAGCGGAGAATGATCAGCGATTTCCCGGTGCAAGACCGTTGCCACGCTGTCATTCGTTTGCGACCAATCGAATCCGGTGCGTTGTACAAACCGGCGCAGTTGGTGTTCTGCACGTTCGCTGTCAACGCGAGCTTGTTCGAGCAACTCGGCCGCATACCGTAGGTCGTCCGACGACTCACCGTTGGAAAACTCACTGCCACGTCCGAACTCATTCAAAATCCAATCGCGTTGTTCTAGCATGCGTCGAACGGCGAATTCCTGACTAGTCTGCGAACCATTTTTCGTGCCCGCCCGCCGAGGATGTCTACAGAGTGCGCGTTGATGCGATTCTTTTTCCTCTTCGGCGTCTTTGTACTGTCGAAATGCTTTGCGAAGCAGCGTTTCGTTGCTGCTCGAATTTGGTTTCTGCTTGAGTTTTCGCAGTTCAGACCATTTTTTTGCCAGCGCAACTGCTAGGTCGAGTGGGGACTTACGAAGGCAAAGCATACGTAGCTCATCCTCTATTTCGGCCATCAGAATTTTCGATTGCAGCGTACGGTTTTCTTGCAAGGGTTGTGTCTGTCGTTTCGGTGGCTGACGAAGGCCCGACTCGAGCGTCTCGACTTCCAATGCGAGACGCGCACGCTCAAGCACGAGTTGCTCGACCATCTCACGCAACGCTTCTTGGTTGGGTTGAATTTGCTCGCTTTGACTAGTGGGTATCGCGGTTGTCGTTTCTTCGACCCGCTCGTCCAGCAACTGTTTGACTAGTTTTGGTTGCTTTGCCAACCACTGCCATCGCGATCCGGTTTCCAAGTTCTCATCAGGTAAGAAAAAGCGATTCGCCAACTGCTGCGGCACTTGCGCCCGTGCCTTTTTCACCAGGCGAGAACCGTCGATCAGGCGTCCGTTTTCCTTTGTACGCAAACGCGACTCGCCCAGCGAAGAGATTTGGCGGTCGATCGAAATAGCCCGACCTTGGTCAGAAAAAACAAGCGCCCCGCCCGCGTTTGACTTTTGCTTCTCGTCGTAACCGTAGAGCACGCTATTGAGAAATCTGGAAAACTCGATCGGTCGACCACCATCATCCAGGTGGATTACATTGAGACCGCCGTGCAGTGTCTGAATGGCAACGTCTTGCCAACATCCAAATTGATCAATGCGAATTTCGCGAATGTCCACGATTGCATCCTTGCTGTGTGGTGTAATCCTTTTTCGAGCCTCAAAGTTTAGAATATAGTCCTCGGATCCCCAATGTCGTCTGCCAGCGGAGTCAAAATGTCGAAGAAAACGAGCGAAACAACCACGGAATCGGGCAACCCGTCGACGGATGCGACGACCACTGTGGGAGATCTTCGCGAGATGGTGAACCAGTTCGTTTCGGAACGGCAATGGGAAAAGTTCCACTCTCCGAAGAACATCAGCATGGCGTTGGCCGTGGAAGCAGCTGAGCTGATGGAGCATTTTCAGTGGTGCTCGATCGAAGAATCGCGGGCCACCAGCTCCGATCCCAAATCGCTTGCCGCCGTTGGCGAAGAACTGGCGGACGTATTGTGCTACGGTTTGGCGCTTGCAAATACGCTGGGAATCGACGTCAGCGATACGATGCGAAAGAAGATGGAAAAGAACCGCGAGAAGTACCCTGTGGATAAGTTCCTCGGCAAGTTTGAATAACTTCCGTTCTCGGCCGCGGCAAATCGGCGACGACGCGATATGACCACAACAACAATAGACGGTGACAAGCAGGCAGGTTCGTCTGCCGACAAACCGATTATCGATGCGTCCGGTCTCCGTCGTCATGTCGGTGAGCAGGTGTTGGTAGACAACGTATCGGTATCGATTCACGGCGGCGATCGGATTTCCATTGTCGGCCCGACCGGCAGCGGAAAAACGGTCCTCCTAAGAGCTCTCGCTATGCTGGACCCGTTGGATGCCGGACGAATCCTCTGGCGAGGAAAGCCGATCCGAGGAAATAGTATCCCGACTTTCCGCAGTCGCGTCATGTATGTCCACCAGCGACCAGCACTTATCGAAGGTAGTATCGAGGACAACTTGCGTCAGCCGTTCACACTGAAAGTACATGCCGGTAAGTGGTTCGACCGCGATCGCATTGTCGAGTTGCTCGGTACGCTGGGACGCGAGGCATCGTTTCTAGCAAAACACCAACGCGACATATCCGGCGGCGAAGCGCAACTCACCGCCCTGCTCCGTTCTATCCAACTTGAACCAGACGTTTTGCTCCTTGACGAACCAACCGCGGCGCTCGACGCCAAGGCAACGGCGACCGTCGAGAAGCTAGTGAGTCATTGGCTCGCAGAAAAACCTTCAACGCGCGCAATGGCATGGGTGACGCATGATCTCGAACAATCAGAACGAATCGCAACGACCGTTTTGAAAATCCAAAAAGGCAGTCTCTCCTTTTCTTCGGGGGTCGATCATGGACGGCTACGTTAAACTCACCTACTTACAAGTCGCCCTGGCGGCGCTGCTGATCATTATCAATGGAGCGATCTCCGTAGCGTTGCGGCTACGGATGGAACGCACCTTGCTAATCGCTGCCGTTCGAACAGTCGTACAGCTGTTACTCGTTGGACTCGTGCTCGAATGGGTTTTTCGATGGGAGCGCTGGTACGTGGTGATGGGCATGGCTTGCCTTATGACTGGTGTCGCAGGCATCACGGCCGTCAATCGAAATCAACGACGGTATGACGGGATCTGGCTGAATACGATCATTTCTATTTGGGTCAGCGCATGGATGGTCACCGCATTCGCACTGTTCGTTGTCATGCAGGGTATCGACAAGTGGTATCAACCGCAGTACGCGATCCCGTTGTTGGGCATGGTCCTAGGGAACACGCTGAACGGGATCTCGGTAGGTCTAAACACATTTACCGAGTCGCTCGTCACCCGGCGCGATCAAGTCGAATCAATGCTGGCTCTCGGAGCGACCCGTTGGGAAGCCGCACTTGCACCGGTGCAGCATGCGATCCGCACAGGAATGATCCCGATCATCAACTCGATGATGGTCGTCGGCATCGTCAGTTTGCCCGGTATGATGACTGGCCAGCTTGTTTCCGGCATGGAGCCAATCCAAACCGTCAAATATCAGATCGTGATTATGTTCCTCATCGCCTCCGCCACAGCGTTGGGAACAGTGGGCGTCGTCACGCTGAGTTTTCTAAAACTATTCAACGACGACCACCAGTTTCTCTCGGAGCGGATCTCTTCCATCGGCGCGAAAGATTCGTCGCTAATGAGCAAGCGGTAGTGTTCGTTCGTTGGCTCGCGCCAATACGACAACTTCTCTCGGCGCGGCTACTTCAGATCGCGTGGGAGAGGCGCCGCCCGCGAGTAATTGGCACCAATAAGACAAGAATAATCCAGACCAACACGGCAGAGGAGGGTTCTGGGATGGAGGCGGCGCTAGCCGTCGGCGTCGCGAGAGACCGGCCAAAATTACTCGACAACGTGAGGAAGTCGGCGAACTGGACGGAGCCATCGCAATCAACGTCGCCGTCAGCGTATTCGCTGTCTGCGCTGCCGAAATTGGAAGACATTACAAGGAAGTCAGCGAATGCCACGCTTCCGTCGCCGTCCAAATCGCCAAGCAATTCGTTGATCGGAGCACACGAACTAATGCCCAACCATTTGCTGTCGATGTAGGCGTCCACGTCTGCGAGTTCGCTTTCGGTTAATGCCCGATCGTACACAATCAGTTCGGCGATTTGTCCTGTGAAGAAACCTCGTGGATTGCCGAGCACCGCATCTGCGCCGATGCGAATGTTTAAGCTGTCCGTGTCGCTGGTCGAACCTGCAGTCTGGAATTCACCAATCCGCGTTTCTTCCTCGCCATCGACAAACAACACAATCTCGCTGTCCTGATAATTGAAGACGCCGGCCATCGTCGATAGCTCGCCCGCAACGATCTCTCCACCTTCGATACGTTGGAAGTCGTCACTGTCGAGCCGACGACCTGCCAATCCGAAATCTCCCGAACCACCGATGCTCGTTCCGAAACTATCAAAGAGGTTGATACCCGCTCGCGAGCCTGCAGAATTAGTGCCGGATGAGACCATGAATGCTCGCATGCCCCGATTTGATGAGGTGAGCTCCGTGGTGAGGACGCCAATCAACGTCGCGCTTTCCACATTTCTCAACATACCAAATGCTGCTGAGTCGATATCCATGAAATCGTTGCCATCTAAGTCGATGACCGACAAGCCATTGAACGCGGATTCGACGATGGAAGGCAGAGCAGAACTCGTCGCTTGCGAGGCGTTCGCATTTTGCAGCGGCGACTTGTCGACCCAAGTCGTGCCGTCAAGAAAAGCACCGCCAACTTCGAAGTCACCGTCAACGTCACTCGCGTCGAGCCAAAGCACGTTTCCATCAAGGTCGCGAGGATCTGAAATGGCCGCCCTCGTTGAAGAGCACCAAAGGAAAACAGCAACTGAAACGAAAAGCGATAACGACCGAAGTCGCGCGAAGTTGTGTATCAAGTGACTCATGATGGTGGGTTGATCAAGTGGATATCTGTTGCTGATTTACTGTATGTAGTGCGGGTAAGTAATTCAATGACACATTTAACCCGACCCCAAAAGCCGCTTCAGTTGCTAAAACAACCTCGGACTTTTTCTTCTTGCGTAGCAGAGCCGGATTAAATGATGTCAATGAAATGAATCTGCTCGGGACTTATCCTCCCGGTCGCTGGAAGCCACCAGGACCGCCTCTTCCGCCACGCCCTCCACGTCCGCCGCCGCCTCGTCCACCGCCGCCTCGTCCGCCACGACCTCCTCCTCGACCACCGCCACCGCGTGAACGAACGCTACCTGCGTCTCTGTCGAATTCCAACTGAAGATCGTACGTCTGAGTCACGGGTTTGCACCAACCGTCGTCCTTATTGCAAGCAAAGTAACGGACTTGCAGCTTCAATGGTTCTTTGGAATCCCAATCTTTAATGTCGATGAGGAATTCACGAGGGTCGCTGTCCGACTCGACCTCGAGCTTTGCCGCTTCGCCTTCGCTTGGACTAACGGTTGTGCCGTCCGCAGCAACGATTTCGTATTGGATGGGCTTTGCCAAGTTGTTCCAGCACACGTTTAACAACGGATCGAGATTAAAATTCATATAGAGTTTGCCAGTCCCGCCGTCCAACAAATCAGAATCCGCTTCGGCGCGAAGCTTGGCGTAGAATGGCGTCTTCCCAGATTTGTCCGCAACCGCTTTGATCGGTTGCATCGGACCAGGCAACTTGATGCGTTCAACAACACCGGTCTTAGCAATTGGCGACTTCACACGATTCGTCTTTAGGTTCAAGTCCCTTACACTTGTTGGTTTGGTGACGGTTCCTACAAGCTTTTCCAAGTCAGCTCGAAGTTCGGAAGGCGAACTCCAGTCACGCAGACGAACGATCTTCCCTTCAGGATCAAAAATGAATTCGGGGTTATTCAAACCACCAAGCTCACGCTTCAGATCGTTTTCCATGTTGTCGCAGATCCATGGCATAGTCACGCCTTCGAAGATGCGTTTTGCTTCTTTGATATGTAACAGCCGCTCTTCCATCGTGACGGGATTTACGTAGCCATCTTTTTCCGGATGAGCCAACGCTTTGTAGACGAAATGGAACTGGACGCCCTTAGGAGCGTAGTCTCGGTACACTGCCTCCAAACTGGAGACATTTCGTAGGAAAGGCGGTCACGTCAAGCACCCAAAAACGATAACGGAATATTTTCCTTCCAGCGACGCGGTTTCGAACGGTTTGCCCTCCGCATCGAAGACTGTGACTTTAGGCATGGGCGTACCAACCTTTAGACCAGCCGACTCAAGTCGCCCCGGCCCTCCTCCTCCTCCAGGACCTCGTCCACCGCCCGGACCGCCACCACCGCGACGGAAACCCTGTCCGTAAATCGCTCCATGCGCTACGCATAGCATTAAAATCACGGCAATTGATCTACCGATTCGGTTGTGCATGAATGTTCTCGCCACCAGTATTTCCTCTGAGATTTCGCTGATCGAGTTATCGCCGTCGCGCGAGCCAAGGAAACCATGTAAATGATCTTGGTCCGACTTCAGCCCGGAATGATTGTCCGATACGTATGAAACTCGCTGAATCCGGAATATCTACACGAATTCCTGTACTTTGCGAGCCAATACACTCAAGGTCCGAGTGCTACCGTCTGAATGTCTAATCAGCATTTGCTGGATGCATTGGAATAGACTCCGGTTTCAAATCTGCTACGCGCGCTCGAGCCGCGTAGCAAACAGCCCACCGACCTGGTGTACTCGAATTCTTCAACCTTCTGCAATGAACGAAAGTAGTCGTTCCCCGCATCAGTACGGTCAACGCTTTTTGAATCCGCCACGTTGGGTTCGCTCTTCTTCAGGGAACCGTTGGATCAGCTCCATCAAACGAAGTCGCGAGGTGCAATCCATTCGCTTGCAGTTTTTCAAACGCGTTCGCACGATCTCACAGCACCGAACGGTTGGTGCACCTACATACAAACCGAAAGTTAACGCCTCCCCCAGTCTGATGTTGCTCGATTACCGCGTTTACCGAAGCGCTCGCTTCGTTGCCACCCGCAAACTCAAAAACCAAAACCCAATACGCATGATGCGATTCGTAGATTTGAAAAAATCTAAATTGCGTTTCGTTAGCACTATGCGCAACCGTTTCAAAATGTTTTTTTGGATACGGATACCCGCATACATCGTGGTAGTCCGCGCACTTGGAAGTCGGTCATTCGACTCTCTTTCGGTGCAAGCTCACTTCAAGACTCAATGACTAGGTTGAACCAATGGCTAGTAAATCTCGAAACCGCAAGCAAAAACTGATGCTCAAGAAGTTCTCTGTTGAAGAGCTCGAGCAAAAGCAACTGTTGGATGCTGGTGGCTTTTCCGAGATTGTGCAGGCC
>CAYNJG010000108.1:0-22274 GCA_964397295.1 uncultured Pirellulaceae bacterium | reverse complement strand
GCTCCCGAACTCCGCGGAACCACTGAAATTGAGTGTCGCGAAGCCATGGCTTCGCAAACCCTCGTCTGTGGCGACGAAGATGTCGGCGAAGCCATCATCATTCGCATCTCCAAGACTCCCAACGTGCGTTCCCAGTGTCTGGTACACGCCTCGCACATCGTTGAATTCATTTAGCTGTTGGAAGAGCGACGGAGCGGTTTCCGCAAAACGAATCGCATCAGGTGACTGAAAAGACGCTCCCAACCCAGGCGGTAGTTCATCGAGCCGGACTTGAGAAGGAAATAGTTGCTGGGTTTTTGTCCACACAACCTGACTCATCGACGATGTGAATGTCTCGGCAAGCGTGACAGATTCAGCGTTATGCGGTCCTTCGTTCGTGATTCGGATCTCCAGTTCCACCAAGTCATCCACGATTGACGTTTGTTCGACGGTAACACCAAGAGACACCATTTCAAACGACGAATCAAAGTTGTCCGTCAAATCGATATCGTCCTCGAACACAGGGACCGCAATGCTCGTGATCGGGATAGATTCGGCCTTCTTCACGCCTGTAACCGTGTAGATCGCACTTGTATTCGCATCAAGTTGCACTAATTCGTCAATGTCGCCTTCGCCCGCAACGCGGAACCCAACCGGGAGACCAACGGATTGATTTTGGAACAGCGGATCTGAGTAGTCGAATCCGATTTCGCCATCAAATCCGGTGTAGGGCAGAGCGGCATGCCCAAGATCAATCTCGCTCTGATAGGCACTTCCATCGAAAAAATATCTCGCGGATTCGTCAAGATAGCCATTCCAACGCACATTGATTGTGAGATCCGCAAAGCCATCTTTGTCGTAGTCGTAAAGGTCAGCCAACACCGCAGTGTTGGAATTCAGCGCGATCTTGTAATTGCGATTTCGAAACATATTTGGACGATACAACTCGCCATCAACGTCCTCACCACCCAAGACAATAACTACGCCACCATCGGTGTCATGAATGTCTCTTTCTGTCGCTGTGCATCCCTGGCAGCCGATGCCAGAAAATGAAAAGGCGATGTCATCGATACCATCGCCGTTTACGTCATCGCTGCCAACGACTCGGTATCGCATTCCACGTTCGTTATCGACAACAGGCGCGCCAATCGAGTTGAATCCATCCAACATGATGCTGCGATCACCAAATCCTTCACCGCCGTAGATCAAACGAGGCGTTCGGCCGGCCGTGACGACAGTGTCTTCAAACCCGTCGTTGTTAAAATCGCCGATCGGATTGATGACGACAACGGGTAACGCGGATTCGACCGGCTCTTCCCATTTCACCGTTCTTCCTTCCGCGATGACTCTGTCCAGATCGAGTACTTCCAACTCTGCATCTTGCTCGGCTCCCCAAACCAAGTAGAACTCGGGCCATTCAAATCCTTGACTCCGTATTGCCAGAGACTCAGAAAACCCGTCTTGGTTCAGATCGCCAAGTGAGAGAAAATCGGTTCGGTCAAAGCGGGCCACGTGGGTAACAGGTACGGAGGTTGGTGGACGAGGTTCGAAGAGATCATCAAATTCGACGCGTTTGCCATACCCAGTCACTCGCTGCCACGTTGCGTCTTCTAGCTCGTTTGAGACGTCGGATCGCACCCTGACCTGAGTTGCATCATCTGCAAAGACGCGAACAACGCGCGTAACTTCTTCGCCTGGCAATGCGTTTGGCACGCTGTCATGAAACACCTGAACATTGACCGACAACAGAACTCTAGATTCAAGTTGCTCGAGTTGCAGACGCATCGTGCAGTCTCCCTTTGTCAGCGAAACACACTACCGTAGACAGCATCATAGCCATTCCAACTCCATTGATGCAAGAAAGCTGGCCCAATTGGATGCATGTATGCTATTCGAGTTTCTAACGGTCGAGCTCCAGCCTATGCACGCAATCCGTCAGCAGCGACTGGGAGATCTGGAACGAGTCATGGGCCAGCAATCGTTCGTTAACCAACTCGCTGAACGCGATGGTCTCGTATCAGTGCCGCTTGATTGGTAACGATCGACTCGACAATCGTGTGGTGTTGAATAAAAAGGTGACATTCTGGATGTCCCTTTTTTAGTCTGTCAGGCATGCTCTCATGATGGCCTTGGCGACTCCGGCCTTCGCGCCGAAACAAACGACTCACAATATGCAGCCAGCGCACAACGCTCACCAGATGCCGGACGTACGCCACGTGTGTAGACAATCGACCGAACAATCGCACACAAGCCAGCTTGTCCCTATTGAGGAGCCAAGTAAAAACTGACCGATCACGAGGCGATTGTGGATTGTCTGTGAGGCCAATTTGCAGTCGATGAGCGCACGTTGCTTGCGGCCGCGCATGCTGGAGGGCAGGCATCCTCAGTGTCACACCAGCGTGCGTGTTTGCAACATAGTTGGTGCTTATTTATTGACCGGAAACCTCTTGCCAAGGAATAGTTTAGCTCGTGTTTGTCCTACCACAATTCTTACAGCTTCGTAGCCGTGATCTAGCTTGTGACGATTGGCGTCGTGGTCTAGTTTCGCCTGAACTTCATTGAGCATTTCAGTAATTGCATCGGATATCTCTACGTTCAAACCCGAATTTTGAAACCTGGGCATCGGGTTGCGATGATGATTGAGCAGCAATGCTTGTTGGGCAATTTGCCCTAGTCGATTTTTCTGGCTTGGTTGAAGGAGTGTATCAACATCCTTTCTGGCGTCTTGAATCACCCGAGCCCGATTTGCGGAAATGGATTTAATTTCATTGATCGTTAGCCCTGATATGTCTCCAAGCTGTTCTGGATTTGAATTAACCGTCGCTCGGATTTTCTCCAGCGAGGTAATCTGCTCATCAGTCATTCGTATTTCAGCGACCACTTGTTTCAGTTCAAAAACGGCAAAACAGCTAGATCTGGATCAAGCTGAGGGATGCCGAGATAAAATCCATTTTCACTAAGGTTTGGCTCTAAGAAATCGAACGTGGGCACTGAACGCTGGCGAGGGCTCTTGGGAAGCACTAAATCAAATTCGTGGACACCGAACGGATTGCCGACGAGTGCCAGAGTTTTCGCCAAATCGTTTGATCATTGCAACTAGGATTGCTTCATATCGTCGATGGACAGATTCAAGTCGATCGTCCTCCTCTAGCTTATTGAATTCGCTAGAGATCTGTGCAGTTTCCGCTTTTGTCAAATCCACACCGAGCTCAGGTGCGAGCATCTTTGCTCTGATTGGCCGGAGCAGTGCCTTTTGAATATAGATCTGTTGCAAGCGTCTAAACTGAACGGCATCGAGAATCTCCGCCAAACGCTCGTTTGCTTACGTCTCAGTTTTACACCGGCAGAATCAAGTTCATTGCCAAATGTCTTCATCCGATCGTTGGTGATGTTTCCAAGCCCTTTTGCTGTTCGGTAGCGGTCGACCATCGCCTGAGCGTCTGCCGT
This sequence comes from uncultured Pirellulaceae bacterium, assembly GCA_964397295.1. Classification (GTDB taxonomy): domain Bacteria; phylum Planctomycetota; class Planctomycetia; order Pirellulales; family Pirellulaceae; genus CAYNJG01. Next base: position 18,848 of record CAYNJG010000108.1, on the reverse strand, counting down.
CCCATCATCACCAACGTCCGCGAGAAGTCTTCGTTGCCGTGGTGTAATCCCGAGTTCGTGAACTACTTCTTGCATAGACAAGATATCGGGTACCTCTGTTTTCATATTTCCGATCTTAAAACCGATCGCAAAGGCGTTTGCATGTGGCTTTCACTGAAAGAGCTATTCACGTTCCGCTGAACTTTCCTCTCGATAGGCTGTGCTATCGAAGGACCAACGCAAGCTCCCACGCAAACAAGAACGAAAAGTGTGCGGATCATATTTCTATCAGCAACAAGGCTATGTCTGCCGTCAGGTTAGGAAGCGCTGACGGCTGCGGGACGGAATTGCGAGATTGCTAAAAACACTGTTGTTTATCAAGTCACCGGCTTTGAATTGAACTTGGAGTATCGTAGCAAACGATTGGAGAAGAAACTGACCTGGGACATTGACAGACTGAGCGAAATAAAGAGGCAGGTGCAGGGTCTACCTTTCCAGCCGCCGACTCGCAGCCGAAGTACTACGCTGGCGTGTTACCTACCTTGGCTCAACGTAGAGAGTCGCGACCTTGTAGGCAATCGTTCGATAGCGATGCCATTCGACTCAGGTATAGAATTGAGAGTCAAAAGAGCTTTGAAGCTAAATAAAACCACCAGGGAATCGGAGCACACCGAAAGACGGTGTGGCACTGGCAGAGCCGGCTCCGCCAGTGCCGCCCGGTGTGCTCCGAGTTTAGCGTGGATCCATTTAGTTTCAGATAGAACCGGGCATTGGTGGCAGTCATATAGGGCACCAACGATCTCGCCGTAGTACATGATTTTAAAACGAACGTGTCCTTTCCGCTCTCGGGCACCGTTGACGAGATTCCTTACGACTGTTTTCTACGGCTCAGGCTTGCTTCGCCTGGACCAGCAACACGTTGACGGTAAGTAAACGGTGCGACATTAAACGGGTGAAAAAGCGGTCATTCGATAGCATGTGCCCGTTTTCGTGTCCATCGTGGAAGAGTTCGCACGGCGCGAAGCTCATTGCACAGTTTGAGCGCGGGCTGGTCGCGAACGCCATTCCGACGATATGATGCTGCGTTTCTATTCCGTTAGAGACGCACCACTTGAACTCGAACCCTTGCGAATCGCCTAAGGCAAGCCTGGAAAAGAAACTCGCCAAGGGCCTTTTTCCTGGCTGGATCATGATCGGCTTCTCCGCCGGTGCACAGTTCATGTCCGCCCCAGGGCAGTCGTATTCGGTCTCGGCGTTCAAAAAGCCAATGCAGGACGCGTTGGGCATCTCCGAAACAAACGTTTCGTTCGCCTACTCGGTGGCGACGATTGTAAGCGGGTTGATTCTGCCATGGACCGGCCGCATGGTCGATCGTTTTGGTGCGCGAGTTGTTCTTCCGACCGCCGCAGCACTGCTCGGGATCTCGTGCTTCGTGATGTCTTACGTCACGAATGTTCCAATGCTGTATGTCGGGTTCACGTTGATCCGTTGTCTTGGTCAGGGTGCGATGTGGTTGGTCGGCACGTGGATCGTTGGTGAGTGGTTCTTGCGGAAACGTGGATTCGCGACCGCCGTTTCGGGCCTGGGTAGCAGTTTGTCGGTGATGCTTTTTCCGGTCCTGAATTTGTATCTCATCAAGCAATACGGTTGGCAACCGACATGGCGGATACTGGGTCTGATCGTGGCCGTGAGCATCGTTGTTCCAGCGATTTTGTTTTTGCGCAATCGGCCCGAAGACATTGGGCTACATCCCGATGGGATCGATCCCGACGACGGAGTTGAAAAAACGTGCAAGGCTGATACCACGGCGATTCAACCGACAGAAGAATCGTGGACGATGCGTGAGGTGTTGCTTGACGCGACCTATTGGAAGTTGCTCAGTGTGGGAGTTTGCACCGGGATGATTGGCACCGGCCTTGTCTTTCACCAGGAAACGATTTTCGCACAGCGCGGTATTTCGAAAGACTTGGCGATGTGGCTAATTTCGATCCAGGCTCTAGTCGGCACGGTGTCTGCGTTCTGGGCTGGTTCGCTGACCGATCGTTATCCGGCCGAGAAGTTACTTGGCATTGCGATGCTCATGTTCTCGATATCGATCGCCATTATCTACGCTTTGCCGCACTGGTCCTTCGTTTTCGTCTTTGCATTGTTGAACGGTCTCAATGGCGCGGTCCAGCGCACCGCGGGAACGGTCGTTTGGGTGAACTACTACGGCAGACAGAATCAGGGAGTCATCCGCGGCGGCGCGATGTCTGCCATGATTCTTGCTGCCGCCGCAGGACCACTGCCGCTGGCGATGGCCAACGACCGCTGGGGCACCTATGGTCCTGTGCTGGTCGCCTACGCGATCATCCCGCTGCTTTCGATGGCGCTCGTGATGAGTGCAAAGCAACCGCAGCGAGCAGTGTCGAAGTGACCGGGCATTCCATAGCATCGGATTGCCATTCGCTTTGTCAAGCTGAGCGACGCTAATGACTTCGCGATGCTTTTACAATGTCCATTTGAAAACGGCGGATAGCGATGATGTGTTGCCGCTTTCGATTTTATCGTCTTTATCTGGCGGAAACACAGAGGCACAGAGAACACAGAGAGAAAACTCTCCACTACAACTCTGTGCTCTCTGTGTTTCGAGTTCTAGCAGTGTGATTTGTGCGATTGCCGTGTGAATGAGTACTTGTGGTCATCCGTTTGTTCGTCAGCCTTCGGGTTCGGCGTTGAAGGACAGTAGATTCGAATTCCCAGAATTCTTCAATACTGCGCCGTCCGATTCGCGCAACCCGGTGCCGTCTTCGAGGCGAACATCAAGAAGTGCGTGTTCGACTACCTCGATCAGATCAGCGGCGCTCTGGATGGCTTGACGTGTTTGAAGGCTACGGTTCACACGTTTGTTCTGCGTTGAATCTCAATGGGAAGTTATGAACCAGGAAGTTTCAAACTTAGTGCCAACTCTGGAACCCCAGAAGTATAAGCAACCCACATCGGCCCACATGAGGTCACCGACTGGGGGCGTGTTCTTGATTTTTGGTATCCGTGCAGCTTCGAGCGAACCCACTGAAGCAATGAATCGCATTTCACTACCAGAGGAGTCAGTCGGTGGCGTTATCGGTTGAATCAACGGTGGATAGCCACCAATCTTGGTTGCTAGTGACGTAAAGTAGCCGTGCCCATCTTCCCATTCACTTTGGTAGTCGGTCGTCAAGGTGGCGACGCCAAAACATGGGCCGGGCTCTTCGCCTTCTAGTTCGTCTGGTATCACTTCTTCGTCAATCAATTCGGCCGAAGATGTTGAAAACCAATTCATGGCATACCCAGGTTGGTCTGGAAACCAGGGGCCGCATGAAAAGCAGTAGTGAAAGATCAAGACATCGCCATCAACAAAGTCGGCAAGGACTGATCCACGGAAATCGAGCTGGCAAACAGAGAACATCGGCTCGCCACATTCCTTGCACTCTGGCCATTCCATGTTGGCTGGCCATGCAGGCACGCCGCCAATGCGTGTAGTCCATTGGTCAACAGGTGGTTTCCTCGAGAAGGTGAAAATGTTCGTTTCTAACGGCGTCCGTTTCGCCAACTCCTTTGTGCTGGCCATTGACTTCAACGCGTTTTCGCGTTCTTCGAGACAATCATCGGTAGTGATGTAGGTCATATGTGCGCCCAATCAAATGCCAGGGTGCTGGAGGGACAGAACGTTCGCCGTCACCGGTACGGCGAGTTGATTTTCCATATGTAAACGCCCGATGCCGACTCTGCACGGCATGGATGCCCGCATTCTGTGGTACGACCGCGAACGTTTGGGGCTGTGAACCACCAAGCTATAGTGTATCAAACGAGGGCAGTGCGGATTCCTACGGAAGGAATAATTAAGTCCGGATTGCTTTGCCGCGATTGGCAGCGTTGGGGATTAGGTGAGAATGATGTCCGTGGGAAACTGGCTGTGTTCGGCAGTGTGCCACGTATCAGCATTGCCTTCGGGGACGTGCTTACCATTCCAAACCCGGTTCAAATGGCCGTAGATGTGACCAAGTTGAATGCCAAAATCGATGACGGATACCCGCTGATCGGTTTGCATCTGGTCGATCAATTGTTCGAGGTGAAGCCGTGCCTCGTCAAGCTGCTGTACGGTGTTCGCCCACGCCAAGTAGTCAGGTTCGGCGGTCAGTTCATCTGGTGGAGTGTCCATCAAAATCTCTCTCCAGCGCTCATGCTGCTAGTCGGGTTCAAATTACATGCGTTGCTCACGGTTTCACCTGTTCGCTGGTGGTTTCGATGCCAGATTAAAGCATGAGGCCATTCCACCGCCTCGTTGATATAAATAAGGAGTAAAGGCAGCGCAATGGTAGGGAAATGTTCCCCACGAAAGGGGCCGCTCCGTCGATGTGAAGAACTTGCCGCAGCTCACGAAAAAACTCAGGATCAACACTATAACGAATTCGGGTCCATGGTGAGATAACTATGTTTGGTCGAAATCTGAAACCACGAAGCGAGTTGCTGTTCCTCGACGAGTCACGCCGTCAGCTTTTTTAGTGTGTCCCGTGCCGTCTTGGCTATGTACTCATCGGCATCGGTCACCAATTGTTTAAGCAAGGGAATTGCCGATTGATCCGCGGTTGTTGCGGCAAGCGAGATGGCCGTGTGTCGTAATTCCTTGTTCGCCGGACGTTTCTCTTGAAGTACAAACACTAAAAGCGGAATCGCACCGGGCGGTCCGAGTGCAAGAATCTGCTGCTCGTTAAGATGCTTGACCTTGGACTTGCCGATGGGAGCCAGCAGTCGAACCATCACGCGACGAAGTTCACCAGTGGAACTGTCGGCAGCCGCCAATAACGGCAACTGCCACGCGTCGCCGGTCGAGAATCGTTTCTGGCTGATTTGATACTCTTGATCGATCATCAAAGTCTGACCAGGTTTTACGCTCCACTTCTCTCTCCCCAATTCGACCTGCGTAGCGTTGGCGACGGATGGAGATGGCGGTGTGGAACAGCTGGCGAACGTATCCGTCATCTGGCATTCAAGTGACTGGGTTGTCGGACACCGAAACATTGCAATCTCTTGTTTGATAGGCAAGCAAACTTCGATGTCTTTCTCTTTGGGAGCACTGCACCAGATTTTTCCCTGCACGAGTGTCAGTTTTTCAGGGGATTCGACAACCACTTCGCATCCGTAGTGCATGCGGACTTTACCTTGGCTGCTGGTTTCGATTTCGCAGAGGCTGGTTGCCGAAGTACGCAGACGAGCGCCAGGTTCAAGTTCCGGTTTGTCGGAGACGTTAACTGTTAGCCAGCTTTTGTCCACCTCGCGTTGAAGTTCCACGGGACCCGTAGCATGAACCAGCTTTGCGGCCACAATAGTTCGGTTCTTAGGCAGTTGCTGAGCTTGATCCTGGTTTTTGTCTCTTCCAAACTGCGCCACTAAAAAGCATATGGACGCAACTACAGAACCGAGAAAGATCAACGCCGCTTTCTTTTTCCACACTGAGGTCGCATGAGCGGGCGAGGTAGCGGTTGGGCTGGGGACGGATCTGGTGGAGTTGCTTTGCTTCAGTCTTTGAATCTGAGCGATGTTTTGTTCGACGTTCTCCAGCACCAATAGCTTTTCAAGTCGCTGGTCAAGCTGCTTCCAATGCGAGTACTCCGCCCGGCATGATTCGCATCCCGCAAGGTGTTCATGCGTCGCGTCTTGCAGATCAGACGCCAATTCAAGGTCCAGCAGTTCGCTGAATTGCTTCCGCACTTCATGGCAGGAGATCATAGGGTGCTCCTATCCGAGACAACTATCTGCTTGAGCTGACTGCGGGCTCGTCGCAGCCGGTCGTTTACTGTTGATCGAGCCACGCCAAGCCACTCAGCCATTTCGTCGTAAGATCGTTTTTCGTAGTAGTGCAAAAGGATGACTTCACGTAGTGGTTCTGGAAGTTGATTCAACGCAGCCGTGAGTTCGGCGGTTTCGCTTGCGTCGTTTTCCGTTTTCGTAATCGCGACCGTGGAACTGTCTTGACTGGTTTCACGGACGGTGTTCTTGCGAATGATGTCCACACATACGTTGTGAGCGATACCACGCAGCCAGGCGCCCAACGCTGCCTTTGTTCGGAGCTGTTGAACTTGGCCGAGTCCTCGCAGCATGGTTTCTTGTGTTGCGTCTTCGGCGTCCGCCTTCGAAATGAGTTTGCTTTGGCAAAGCGCATAAACTCGGCGGTACCAGTGGGCGACATCCAATGGTATTGACGTTTCTTTGTTTTCCGAATGAGTCGGATCGCTCAAGTGATAGGGCTCTGCTGTTTGGTTTTCCGTTAGTAAGTCGTACAGCTCTTGGATTAGACCGGGACAAAATCGCAAAAAAAGAATGTTCGGGAAAAGTGCGGATTTTGCCAGTCTAGAAGCGGTTTCAGTCGACTTAGGGGCGTGACTGTGCGACGCATGGTTTTGCCATCTCGCGATCAATTTAGTTGATTTACGAACCAAGGAGAAAAAGATGCCTAGATATTCCTTTGCCGCGTTTCTTATTCTGTTGACGGGATCGGCATTTCTGGTGGTCGAGAATTCGGTCTCGGCAGGTGACGATAACAACGATGAAGAATTTATCATGCACGAGTGGGGGACGTTCACAACGTTTTCCGGTTCCGATGGCGTGTTTCTCGATTTTCGGCCCCTTGCGGCTGAACATAAAGACTTGCCCGAATACGTCATGGACCGCGCAAACTTTTCTCGCATCGGGACGTTGGCGAAATCTCGACTGCGTGGGCGAGTTCGCATGGAAACGCCCGTTGCGTACTTCTACACAGATCGTATTCGGACCGTAGAGGTGAGCGTCGATTTTCCGAAGGGCCTTCTGACTGAATTCTATCCTCCGGTTCAAGAGATCAAGCCAGCCTTTGATTCGAAGGTAGCATTTAAAGAAGGTGAGCCTGTTGGGAATTCGAGCTTGAACTGGGGCAAGGTTGATCTGATCCCGCAGTCGGCGTTGGTGCCGCAAGTTGCGGATGAGGAACTACGAGAGAGTATTGCCAGCCAAATGATGAACAATGTGGTGCCACACGGATCGAACGAACACCACTACGCACAGGCTCGAAATACCGATTCAGCGCTAGTGCATACACGACAGCAACAGAAGGGGCCGTTTTTAACTCCAGTCCAAGGTTGTTTCGAGAAGTTTCTATTCTACCGCGGCGTCGGCTCCTTTGAGCTTCCGGTCGCGACGGTGTTCGACGGAGATGCAACAGCGTTCGTCAACCGCGGAGAGCATTCGATCTCAGGAGCCATCTTGATCGAAAACCGTGGCCATCAAATTAGTGCGACAGAGATCGGCGAGATTGCTCCAGGTGAAAGGGTAACGTTCAATCCCGCAACGCGAATGAACATGGAAGACTTGGCGGCGCTGGTACAGCGGACGCTGGAGGCCGAAGGGCTGTATCGGAAAGAGGCGAGTTCGATGGTGAACACTTGGCGAAACTCATGGTTCAAGGAAGAGGGGCGTCGCGTTCTTTACATTGTGCCGGGGCAGGTTACGGACGAGTTGCTACCATTGCATATCAAGCCTGCTCCACAGGAGAGCTTGAGAGTATTGGTAGGGCGTATGGAAATCATGTCTCCGACTGACGAAGCAGAGCTGACAAGTCTGGTGGAGCAGAGTATTCAATCGCGAGCAAGATTTGAGGCGGACAATCCACGGCAAAGGAACGAACCTCAGCCTGTCTATCCTGTACCAAAGTCGATCCAGCGATGGGGCCGAATGACCGAGCCGGCTTTGGTGCGAGTTTCGAAGGTCGCCGACGATTTGGCGATTCAACGCGAAGCTGGAAAGCTGTTGGCGACGCTTCGGAAGAACTGAAGCAGGTCCATGAACTCTTCTGGACTCTCACATTCCGAGGCCAGCTCGTTGAGGCCGTGGCCCTTGGCGCGGTAGTATCTCAAGTAATAGTAACATCTCGACCTATCGACACAAACACTTCTGGGACCATCCGTTGCAAGCGTGCGCATTGCACTGTGCTTCTGCAATTGCGAAAGCATTAGTACTTGCTCATTTTTTAAAAGGCTCCGACGTCAAGTTGACCAACTTGCGGCAAGAACAGCGCCCTCAGTGATTCAAGCCGTCGCCCTCGCGCGAGCAATGGTCGACAAGCCAAAGATGTGTATTCGAAAGATCATAGCTGCGTGGAAATAGAGACATTCGGTTGGTTCGGTTTGGCCTGGAGTTGAACTGGGAATTACTCTCCGAGATTCGCGATCAAATATCGTGCAGCCCGCTTGTATAGGCAATTCTTGGTCATCAAAGACTCTGCCATGAACACCGGCTCACCGCCATCGCCAAATCAATCGGGCCATGCATGACACGGTTCTGAATCAAGAATTCCCGCGAAAAACGGGCTTTTTGATGGCTCTCTGAAGAATTCTTCTTTTTCCGCGCGCGCTTCCGTGTTCCTTGACGCGGTTCTCCTTAGCAGCCGGCATTCGCCACTGCACGAATCCTTTTCGCCCAGGAGCCCAAGGTCATGCCACGTAAGAATCGAAAATCGCGCGCAGTTCGTCGTCTCGGCAACAAAATGGAGGCCCTGGAATCACGAACCTTGCTTGCAGGGGACGTCACGGCCGCGCTCACAGATCAGATATTACAAATCTCTGGCTCTGAGGAAAACGACGACATCACCGTAATCGTCGATTCCGCGGAGCAGCTAATCGAAGTCGTCGATGGCGACGAACGAGTCGAAACTTTTCCTCTTCAAGAGTTGGAAACACTCAATGTCGAGATGGGAGCCGGTGACGACCAACTGCGGATCATTGATCCGGAAATGGCCCTCGAGGCTTCTGGTGTAGGGCTTCGAATTGATGGCGGTAGTGGAGAGGACACCATTCTCTTTGTGGATTCCGCTGACTCCCTGAGCAGCTTGCCAGAGTTGCGTTCCGTTTCTGATCTAGCGGGCCAACTAGCATCGATCGTCAGTTCGATGGAACAAATCTCAACCCAATCGCTCACGACGACTGCCGAACAGACTGTGACTACGGCGCGTGAACAGATCGGCAACGTCGCACAGCAGCTCCAAAACGAAGTGGAGAACCACATCAGCGATGCTGAGCAGTTCCTAAACGAAGACAATCCGCAGCTCGTCGGGTCTTTCAATGAACTGCTGGCCGAAATCGGTGCCGTGAGCGAACGACTCGTCGAGATGACAGACGAAACGACCGCTACCATTTCGGAAATCACCGACAATCTTGAGGAAGCTGCGGACGCCGAACAGCTGGACGAAAATGAGGATGGCGAAGCGGAACTAGCGGTTGTCGACGATTTGCTCACGAGTATTAACGAAATAACGGACGAGGGAGATCGCTTAGTGGATTCAGCAGGCATGGCTGCTGACCAAATCGAATCGACAGTCACGGACAAGGCGATAGAAATCAGGGAAGAAAGTGAAGAGATTTTGGATCGTTCCATGGCACTCTTCGAAGCAAGTGGCTCTCTACAGGATACGCTCGAAGTAGACATCGAAGACACACGTCAGGAACTTACGCAGCTTTCTACCCAACTCATTAACGCACTAGAAGATTACTTCACCACATTTCGTGAATTGACCGATCGGGTTGCAACCACCGCAGCCGAAAACTCGGTGGAAAGTTCATCACGTGCGGGTTCTTGTGAAGTTCACGCAACCCACTTTTCAACAAACGTGTCAGTCGTCATCGTCCCATTTAGCACACAAAGTTGGTCCATTGCTGGAACGACCGGTACCGATTTCATCTGGGGAAGTCTGGCTGACGACCAAATCAATGCTGATGCCGGGTTCGATATTGTTTTTGGATGGGGCGGAAACGATGACATTCATGGCGGCGCGGACTCGGACTTGCTATTCGGCGAATTCGTAGTCGACATCCCCGCGATCATCGACAATGACTGTATCCATGGCGACGAAGGGACGGATTTCCTCTTTGGTGATAACCTGTTCGACCCAGGCCCCAAAGATCTCGGTGGCGACGACGTCATCCATGGTGGCGACGGGCTGGATTTCGTCGTCGGAGACGATGGCACCGATGCTTTGCCCGCCTTTTTTGGTCCGGCTGGTCCCGGCGGCGTTGACGAGATAAACGGCGATGACGGGTTGGACTTCATGTGGGGCACCGGCGGCGATGACACGCTCAATGGTGGTCGAGGAATCGACGTACAGTGGGGCGGAGAAGGTGACGACACACTCTACGCCTTCGACAGCACGACCATGACCGGTGACGGTTGGACGATCCCAAACACGCAAATCACGCTCGGCAGTTTGCAATTCGGCGGTGCTGGCGAAGACGAGATCTATGGAGCTGATGGACTCGACGTTCAGTTAGGTGGTTCGCAAAATGACGAGCTCTATGGTCGGTCATTCGTTGACGTTCAATTTGGCGGCGACCACAACGATCTGATGTTCGGGCAGGATGGCGGACAGCTAGTCGCCAACATGCCGTTACTTCGTGTTGGCAACTTCATGTTCGGGGAAGATGGCGAAGACGAAATGTGGGGCGGTGGCGATTGGGACATCATGCGAGGAAACAATGATTCCGATCGCATGTTCGGGTACGACGGAAACGTCGTCGCCTTCGGCCTCGACAACGACATCATGACGGGCGATGACGGAGATGACTTTATGGAGGGAGATGACGAGTCTCTGATACGACCGTCTTTTGATTTCATGCACGGTGGTAACGGAGACGACACCATGCGAGGTGGCAAATTCGCCGACATCATGCTTGGAGGAGCTGGCTCCGACGACATGGAAGGTGACAGCGGCGCCGCCCTCCTCATGCTCTCGACCGATTTCATGCACGGAGGTGACGATGCGGACGTTATGAACGGCGGAAACGGTGCCGACATAATGCTAGGCGGTAGCGGCAACGATACGATGCGAGGTGACGCCGAAGCTGCATTCCTAGTCACCTCATTCGACTTTCTGTTTGGCCAGGAAGGCGACGACACCATGAACGGTGGTAGCCAACCGGACTTAATGGTTGGGGGAGACGGCAACGACATCATGGATGGAGACGGTTCACTCGACATCATGCTAGGCTTCGCAGGCGAAGACGATATGCGAGGCGGTAACGGCCCCGACTTGATGTGGGGCGGTAGCGAAAACGACCGAATGACAGGCGACGACAATACCGCGTCCTCGGGCACGTCTCTAGACCTCATGGTCGGAGGCGAGGGCGACGACCACATGGATGGCGGATCCATGATGGACTTAATGTTCGGCAGCGACGGATGCGATGTCATGATCGGTGATAACGGAGGCACACACCACGTTGCCTCCATCGATATTATGCTGGGCGGCGGCGGCTGCGATCAGATGTCTGGAGGCCGAGGAGCCGACTTCATGTACGGAGGCGATGGCAAGGACAGAATGTTCGGCCAATGGGGCTTGGACATCATGCGGGGCGGTGACGACACCGACGAGATGCATGGAGGTAGCTTCTTTGACGTCATATGGGGCGACGACGGTGGAGATGTCATACACGGCAACGACGGAAATGACATTGTTCTAGGAGGTGCCGGAGATGACTGTCTCTACGGCGACAATCACCAAGACTTGATCATCGGAGGCGACGGAAACGATTGTATGCGCGGCGGCTCGCATGGTGACTTGATGATCGGTAGTGAAGGCCACGACACCATGTTCGGCGAGAACGGCAGAGACTTGATGTTTGGAAGTCAAGGCGACGACCGCATGGACGGCGGAGCCAATCGAGACTTTATGTTTGGCGGAGCAGACGACGATGACATGTGGGGTGGTACCGGGAGCGACCTCATGTTTGGCCAAGCAGGCAGTGATGACATGTGGGGTGGTAGTGGGTTAGACCTGGCATTGGGTGGGCCCGGCAGTGACAACACCAACCAAGGTGGTCCGGACAGCAGCGGCTTAACTTGCTCGTGCGTGATCTTGCCATGCAAGTTTGACTACGGAGATGCACCGGATAGCTACGGGACACTGGATGCCAGTAATGGCCCATCACACATAGCCATTGGACCGCGACTGGGGGCGAATATCGACACCGAACTTGACGGCCAACCGACTCCACTGGCAGACGGAGATGACCTTCACCAAGCTCCGGACGACGAAGATGGAGTTAGCATCAGTGGACTGCAACAAGGAACCACGACGCCCATCACGGTTACCATAAGCAACGCTGCGTCGGCTCGACTGGATGCATGGATTGACTTCAACAACGATGGTGTCTTCACCTCGACTGACCAAATCGCAACGAACTTGCCACTCACCGGCGGTCTCAATACAGTAAACGTAGCGACGCCACTTTCGGCTGGCGTCGGCAACACCTACGCTCGATTCCGTGTTAGCTCCGCCGGCGGACATGGCCCCTTGGACTTGGCAATGGACGGAGAAGTCGAAGACTATTGGGTCGGCATTGAGGAACGGCCTTCGGAAGAAAGGTTTGATTTCGGCGACGCTCCGCAAAGTTACGGCACGCTGCTGCCAAACGGAGCACGTCACTTCTTGGGAGGTCCAATCCTCGGTGCGGTTGTCGATGCTGAACCCAACGGACAGCCAACCGCCGCAGCGAACGGTGACGACGCCAATGGCATTGACGACGAAGATGGAGTTAGCATCAGTGGACTGCAACAAGGAACCACGACGCCCATCACGGTTACCATAAGCAACGCTGCGTCGGCTCGACTGGATGCATGGATTGACTTCAACAACGATGGTGTCTTCACCTCGACTGACCAAATCGCAACGAACTTGCCACTCACCGGCGGTCTCAATACAGTAAACGTAGCGACGCCACTTTCGGCTGGCGTCGGCAACACCTACGCTCGATTCCGTGTTAGCTCCGCCGGCGGACATGGCCCCTTGGGCTTGGCGATGGACGGAGAAGTCGAAGACTATCGCGTCAGCATTGAGGAAGGACCGGGAGGCGGCAACGGTGAACTCGACTACGGCGACGCACCGGATAGCTACGGGACACTGCAAGCCAGTAATGGCCCATCGCACATAGCCATTGGACCGCGACTGGGGGCGAATATCGACACCGAACTCGACGGGCAACCGACTCCACTAGCAAACGGAGATGACCTTCACCAAGCTCCGGACGATGAAGATGGCGTATCGATGCCATTGGGATGTGGTGGTGAATTGGCGATTGAGCTTTCCAATGCACCGCAGGCGCAACTAGATGCATGGGTCGACTTCAACAACGACGGTGTGTTCGATGCATCGGAACACATCTTTGGTACGAGCCAAACTATTGTGGCCGGTACTAACTACTTCGGCATGCCCGTAGCTCCTGCCGGGACGCAACCGGGAATGAAGATGTCTCGATTCCGTGTCAGTGCGGCGGGCGGACTGACTCCGCACAATTCCGCACAAAACGGGGAGGTGGAAGATCACCTGCTCGATTTCACTTGCTTGCCAGAAGATGGCTCAATCCAACTGCCTGACGGCGGAGTTGCATTCCCAGCGGGTGAATTCACGACCATCCAAGACCAGTCTGCCGCATGGGAGGAATTCATGGACCAGCACGTTCGTGGCGATGGCAACGTAACGGAATTGGATTTGGAAAACACTAGCGTTGGCACCATTTCCGCTGAACAGTTCCAAGACCAGGGCGTCGTGTTCGAGAATGCTCAGAGTACCTCCGTTCGGGATGCAGGTGATCCGGATAGCGTCCAAGTACTGGAAGGCGTCGAAGACGGTCAAAACGTTCTGCTCCGGTTGAACAACCATGAGAACCCATTGACCCTGCACTTCGAGAATCCAATCAGCGGGTTCGGCAGTGGAGTGGGGACTGGAACAGAAGGAGACATCACCTCTTTGACCATTGAGGCTTATGACGCCGAAGGGGAACTGCTCACTTCATTCGTCACCAGCGTCGATGCATTCAATGATGATCAAAACCGAGAAGGACGCATTGCGTTTTCTCTTGGTGAAGACGTGATCAAGACCATCAAGATTCGCAATGACAATAACACCGACTTCGGCAACGCGTTGATCATGTGGGACATGGCGTGGGTAATTGACTCGAATGAGCCTCAGCTATTCCCGGGTGATGAATTCACGACCGTCCAAGACCAGTCTGCCGCATGGGAGGAATTTATGGACGAGCACGTTCGTGGCAATGGCAACGTAACGGAATTAGATTTGGAAAACACTAGCGTTGGCACCATTTCCGCTGAACAGTTCCAAGACCAGGGCGTCGTGTTCGAGAATGCTCAGAGTACCTCCGTTCGGGATGCAGGTGATCCGGATAGCGTCCAAGTACTGGAAGGCGTCGAAGACGGTCAAAACGTTCTGCTCCGGTTGAACAACCATGAGAACCCATTGACCCTGCACTTCGAGAATCCAATCAGCGGGTTCGGCAGTGGAGTGGGGACTGGAACAGAAGGAGACATCACCTCTTTGACCATTGAGGCTTATGACGCCGAAGGGGAACTGCTCACTTCATTCGTCACCAGCGTCGATGCATTCAATGATGATCAAAACCGAGAAGGACGCATTGCGTTTTCTCTTGGTGAAGACGTGATCAAGACCATCAAGATTCGCAATGACAATAACACCGACTTCGGCAACGCGTTGATCATGTGGGACATGGCGTGGGTAATTGACTCGAATGAGCCTCAGCTATTCCCGGGTGATGTCAACGCGGATGGCGAGGTCAATTTTACCGATTTCTTAGTGCTCTCGTCGAACTTTGGTCAGCAGGTTGACGGAGGATTCGAGTCGGGCGATTTCGACGGAGACAATCAGGTTGGCTTCGCTGACTTCCTAATTCTGTCAGCAAACTTCGGTCAAAGCCTGTCTGCCCAAGCGGTGGATGCCTTCTTCGCCTAAGCAAAGTCGTTTGTAATCGCAGTTTGAACTGCATGTTGACAGCATTTTTCAGAAGTAGAGTTATCCGTCGTCGCTATTCGCGAGATCAGTGGCGTTCGTGGTTGGAGGAGCAGGCCTCATATCGTAGTCTTCGACTTCGCCGCCAACTGCCGAGCCATTGTGACCGAGGCCCGGTGCATTGTTCACGGGAATCGAGCGGTGCTTGGTCCGATTGTTGAACCGTTGTACGGCACGTCGAAGGTATGCTATGAATGCTTGAACCGGTAGGTGGAACGTCGTCGATCAGGCGGTCGAACGAGTCGAGAGTTCCACTACCGTTCATATCGAACCAGCCGTTGAGACAGACGGTTTGACTAGGCTGTACGTTTTGAAGATCTACGTTGACTGCTTCGGATAGCCGACGAAGCTACTCCGTCTTCATCGTCCCACCCTACGCCGTCATCTCCATTTGCAGTGACGGCGGATTGTGGGGCGAATTCAGAATCGATGTAAGTTCCGATCCGTGGGACGTGGATCTGATTTCGTGGACTGCCGGTCCGTCCGATCCGGGCAGTTCGCAACTACATTCGATGCTTGCTGTGGTCTTCTTGTCTTTCCAAGGCCAAACACCGGTTGTGACCGTCGTGTCAGATGAATCGTAGTAGATCGTGTCCTTTGCAGCGTCACCTGATCCGTAGAGTTGGTCAGCACCTGAACCACCGTCAAGGATATCTCTACCGGCGTTTCCC
Source organism: uncultured Pirellulaceae bacterium (assembly GCA_964397295.1). Classification (GTDB taxonomy): domain Bacteria; phylum Planctomycetota; class Planctomycetia; order Pirellulales; family Pirellulaceae; genus CAYNJG01. Next base: position 3,338 of record CAYNJG010000108.1, on the reverse strand, counting down.
CCGATGATTTCCCGCGCCCCCAATCCGTCCTGAAACGCAGCTACTTAAGACTGCGAAATTCGACACGCCCGCCGACATAGCCGATTCCAATCATGGTCTCGTCGACGAATGCAATCGCCGAAGACGTCGTTCTGTTTGCGAATGTTTGTCGTGAGCCATTCGACAAATCCCAAACGGCTAGGTGGCTGCCGGATACCGCCAGTAACTTGCCTGACGGCGAAACGGCCATGTCTCTAATGGCGAGAATTCCTGATGTATCAAGTTTCACCGGCGCCAAATCGCCTTGCCACGTCCAAACTTGAACCGCAATGGGGCTGTGCCAGCCAGTAAATATCTGCGTTCCATCAGCAGAGAACCGGATGTCAGTCAGCGATCCCGATCCTTGTAAGCTAGCAAGCTCCCGCATGCTTTCGGTGTCGTACACGGAAATCTTCCCGTCCCACCCGGCGATGGCGAATCGTTGACCGTCTCTTGAAAAACAGAAGTCACGGCATTTCTCTGGCCTGTCTGGAAAATCTCTGAGGCCAAGCGTGTTAAGGTTTACCAATGCCAAGCGACCGTACCAATGAACCGCCGCGAGCAGGTTGGCTTGGGGAGACACTCGTACGTGGCGAAGAGCCCCGTAGCTGCGATAGACCGTTTCATGCTTCGAAAGATCCGATGCGGGAGCTCGAACTACGTCTCCGCCGGTGACGCCAGTGTAGATGTAGTCGGATTCGGAATCGTAGCCGCCACTAATGGTTTTCGAGGTAGAAACGCGTGCGTTCGAGATTGCTTCGCCGGTCGCTGAGTCCCAAATTCGGAGATAGCCGTCATTGCCGGTTGAGACAACGCTTGCATCGGAAAGCTTTTGGATGTGGCTGCAGTAGCCCAAGTGGCCTGCGAACCCAATGTCCATTTTTATTACAGGATTACGAATGCCGGCGGACCAAATCCGAACGGTTCCATCGTTGTCTGCTGTGGCCAGGAATTTTCCGTTACTCGCAAAGCACGTGGCAGAAATCGGATTGCGGTAATGGTCCAGCTCGAGACGCATTTGACCGGTTTCACTGTCCCAGAATCGAATCTTGCCGGCCTGGTCACTAGTTGCGAGCGTTTTACCATCCGGTGCAAAAGAGATAGAAGTGACTGCCGATTCGTGGGCTTTCTCGATTGTGCTACGAACTCGCTGTGTTTCCAAGCCAAAGATCACGATGTCACCGGCATCGTTGAAGCCCGCAATAGATTGGCTGTCTGGTGACCAAGCGATATTCGATACCGGCGAATCCATGGTGAGTTGTTGCAAGGACTCACGTGATGCGGCGTCCAGCATGTCCACTGGTTGGAGGAATACCGTGTAACCGGTGCCTTCCCCGGCGTAACCGAGCAACTTTCCATCAGGTGAAAACGCCACACAACTAAGACCAGCGGTGAAAGTCGAAAGCGAGCGTTCCTTGTCGGAGTTTACGTCCCAGACGACTAAATCACCTGCCGTGTCACATGAAGCAAGCAACGACTGATTCGGGCAATAGCTGACGCTGCTAATATTCCCTCGATGTTGGCGCAGTTCACGATTGCTTCCGTTTTGCAAATTCAAAATGCGAAGTGATTTGTCCTTCGCACCAATTGCAAGTGTTTCGCCATCTGGTGAGTAAGCCAAACTACCTACCGAGCCTACGGCATAGTTTCGCCTTTTTGAGTTATCGAAATCCCAGGTTGTTACTCCGCTTTCACCTGCTACTGCCATACGGGAAGCGTCGGGAGCTAATGCGATGGCCGCAACTCCTTCATCGAAATGAAGACGTTTGCTTTCAGGAAGGCGAAAGCGAGTGTGCAGACTAGCGGTCCACTCACCCGCCGCTAAAACTTGATCATCAGTTAGGAACTCCACAGTCTCTACGGAATGGGTTGTCGTGAATGAGCACTCCCAATTGCGTTGCTCGGTATCCCATATTTTCACTTGGTTTTGGTTGTGGCAGATGGCAAGCGTTTTGCCATCGGGCGAGAAGGCCGCGTCGTGTGCAAAGACTTCCAGTTGAATTTCGTAGGTTTGATCATCCGCCTCCAAGTTGATCAGCAGAATGCGAGGCAATTCGGGGGACTTCAGAATAGCTGCCAGCCAAGACCCGTCTCGCGAGAGTTTTAGTCCTGTGACGGTGCCATGTGCCGAGGCAACTGTCCGCAATCGTTTTCCCGTTGCCACATCCCAAGCCTGAATGGTTGAGCGTTTTCCTCCAACGTAGAGCGTTTGTCCATCCGCAGAAAAAACACATGATTCGGGAATCTCAAAATTGTGTGACAATCGCCAGAGAACCTTGCCCGTTTCGGTTTCACATATTTTGCAGTTTGAAAAAACGTCGCCCAAGTTCAAGGCTGTGTATGCCATGAGCTTGCTGTCGGGAGACAGAGCGATGTCGGCAACTCGGTAGCTGGATGATTTGAACTCGTTCAGTGATTCGCCGGATTTTGCATTCCATAGACGAATGGTGCCACCAGGTCCAACTGACACCAGCGTCTTTCCGTCATTCGAGAATTCAATGTCTCGGACGGAGGTGCTTGTTTGAAGTAAAATTGGAAGGGTGTCGAGACGGTGCAGCATGATTTCGTTTGCTCCGCACACTGCTAGAGTTTGACCATCCAAAGTCACGCAGGCTTCGGATGCCGGGAAGTCGCACTGGTATTTGCGAAGGACGGTCGGGATCGTTTGTTCGCGCAGCCAACGCCAAGTGAAGTCTCGCAGATCGGTCGGGCATTGCTCTTCGTCATGCAGAATTGCATGCGACGTGTTGGGGTCCATTCTGTAGTTGTTGCCAGCTTGCCGCAGCGACATGTTGTACAGACCCAGGCGAGAGTGCGTGAGCCGCCGCTCGGCAATCGCTCGTTCCGTATTCGCTTGATTCAGCGCTGTCTGGAGTTTCGACGCCGACTCTTTGAGCTTTCCGCTTTGTTCATTAACAGTTGCCAGTGCAGCTTTCGATTGGACGAGAAAGTAGGTCGAAAACACCGTACCGGCAATCAGCAACAAGATTGATGCCGCAGACAGCGCCGCAATGGCCGGCTTGCGTTTGCACCAACGCCAGACGCTGTCGACTATTCCAACGGGCGACGCGCTAATGGGACGGCCGTCGAGATAACATTGAAACTCGTTGGCTAGTGACGAGCCATCCGCGTATCGAAGGCGAGGCTCCTTTTCCAGACACTTTAAACAGATCGTTTCCAGGTCACGAGGAACTCGGTGATTTAATTGACTTGGCGGGACCGGTACGGCGCCGATCGTCTGCTGCAAGACCGATGGAATATCGCCTCGAAATGGTAGCTCTTGAGTCAGAAGTTGGTAAAGCATCACACCTAGTGAATAT
>CAYNJG010000107.1:0-22546 GCA_964397295.1 uncultured Pirellulaceae bacterium | reverse complement strand
CTATCACGGCCCAATTTATCAGCATGCAGAATTCGAAGCGGATGTCATGGATGTTTTGGTCTCCCACCTAACAGAGCATCCGTCGGAAACGATCTTCATGAGAACGAAGCAGGAAGGCGCGAGCAACGACTTTTTCGGTCAAGCGCTCAGCGAAGTTCTGGACCAGTACGCTGATTTTTTCGTCACGACTGATCCAGCAAATACGCGACTAGGAGACGCCCGAGGAAAAATCGCGCTAATCGATGATTGGGAGGGGGACTCGGAACACTCATTCATGAGCTTCGATGATATGGAATTCGGAGATAACGAAGGGTTTTGGAGCGTAAATACCCCCGATGAGTTCTACGAAAGATGGGATAACGCCAAATCGCACATGGTGAACGCATCAAGGGATTTGTCCAACGCGTACTACCACACTGGCGTCTCGGTAAATAGTGGCAGGGGCCCGTGGTTTACTGCGAGTGGTCAGATAGGCCCAGAAAATGACAGAGATCTGATAACGACAGGCATCCGTGGAAACGAAGACAAGTGGCCGGATTTTCCTCGTCGAGACTGTGGACCCTTTTTGTGTACCATTTTTTATGAAGGTAACAATTCGTTGGCAATGAAGACGCTGAACACCAACGTACGTGAAGGCTTCGACATCATCACGCGTGTCGGGGTGCTCGAATCGGATTTTCCCGGACAAGGTCTCATCGAGGCTGTGATCAACACAAACGTTGACGCTAATGGTAACCACCTCCTATTTGGACAAACCAGCGAGTCGATAATCCAGGTACCGCCGCGGGCCCGACTAAGCCAATCTCTCTATGAAGGTGCGTCGACGCTTCCGATCACGTTTGACGCGGGACCATCGTCGGATGGCAATGGAGACCCCATCGGCTACGACTGGACTCTGGTCAATGCACCGGAAAGCTGTGAGCGACAAAGCCATCATCAGGCGGGAGACGCATACCGCGCTGGGTTTAATCAGTTTTTGACTGACAATTTCGAAGAACACTTAGGCAATACTCAGTTTGCGAGGCAACAATTTCATGATTCGGAGCGAGGCGGTGAACTGTTGGACGCGTGGAATCGGGAGCAAGCTCAAGCCGTCTTTGTCTGTTCAGAAGCGGGCAGTTTTCAAGTTCAGGTCACCGCAAGAGATGCAAGCGACCTGCGTACGTTCGCGATCGCCGACGTTGTTATCGAAGCCGCGCCGTTAGGCAATGTAGGTGTTATCGACGCACGTTTGCCGGACGGTCCCGTTCGCATAGGTAGCGATGACGTCGCCGCCACGGTAGTCGTGACGAACCAAGGAGGCGGAGCCTTGCAAGGAAGCGTCGCTCCATCATCAGGTGTCTTTCAGGGAGAAGGAGGTGACTTCACCATAACTGGTCAGCGAGATACCGCCTTTTCTTTTGCGTTTGTTCCGGACACCCCTGGAGTCTTCACGCAGGACATTACCGTCGACTTTGAAAACGGTAGCGGAGATGGGACCAACCAACCGTTTTCGGTGACCAAAACTATTCGCGGCGAAGCAGTCGGTCCCGTCTTTGATTCCACTCATCAGGAACACGTCAACAATCCGAGCAATCCAATCGACTTTGGAACGCTGCCGCTGGGGCAAACATCACAGGTCAACGTGTTCATCACGAATGCTTCGGACGGGCTTCCACTACATCAGTCTCCTCAAGTCCGGTTTGACGAACGTACGAGTTTGACGATCAGTGCTGTGGACTTCTCCGCCGATTCACCATTCCGTCTGACCGGGAACCAAACGCAAGTTCTGTTCCCGACGGTTGCGCCAGGAGGTTGGACCGTGGAACTCGATACCACGGGTCTGCCGCCCGGAACGGTTCTCAACGAAACACTGACGATTCGAACCGATGTGAACGCTGCAGCCGGTGACCTCGATGCGCCCAACGCGCGAACTTTTACGTTCCATCTGACGGGTACCGTCGAGGGATGTGCTCCCAATTTCCTGATTGGAGATTTTGACGGCAATAACCGGGTCGATTTCAGTGACTTCTTGACTCTTTCAGCCAATTTCGGTGAACAAGTTGATTCCTATCGTGATGGAGACGCGAATTGCGACGGCACGGTCGGCTTCGATGACTTCTTGCAATTGTCCAGCAACTTTGGATCATCCTTTCAGGTAATTGATGCTCCCGGTTCGCCGGCTGAATCCGCTGCAGCGGCCTTCTCGTACCCCGATGACGATTCAGAGGTTGATAATGGCGGTATCTCAATCAACGCGGTGCGGAAGCCGGTAATCTCTGCCGTCCAAGCACGAGTGACTGACGAAGTCTTTTCCGCGCAGACTGTAGAAGAAGATGACAGCAACGATAACTCGGACCTGTTCGACACCATTTTGCCAAGCGACCTAGCGGTTGCCGTGTGATGCGATTGCCCTCTAAGCTCGCTCGGGCAATTCATTCGCATGCACGAGTAGGCGACAGTTCAGAAGTGGATTCTCACGTCTTGCGAGTGCAGATTTCAAAGCGTACTTCACGGGCAAGCTCGAATCTTCTTCGACATAGGCAACCGAATCGGGCTCTAAGCCACGCCAGTTCTCGTTTTGCATCAGCGTTTCGACGCGACTTCGCATGTTGCTAATTTCACCAACGTAGACGCCAACGTCACCTGCTCGCAGTACAAACACGCCGGGACACTCTAGGCCAAGGATCGCAGACACCGCTTGTTTTTTGACATGATCAACCGCCTTCTCCGTTAGTCGAAAGACATGAATAAGCATCATAAGCAATCCACGCGGGCTTCGTTGGTCAGTGTTTTTGTGTGACTATGACCTTCTTCTTCAATCGTTCTTACGTGGATTGGTAGCGGAAAGTTGGATAGCTATTCGCCGCAGGGTTTGCGCCCTTTCCGCTTCAAAGTTCTCGGTAGTAGTCAACAAAGTCAACCTGCTCGCCCTAGCTTGTCACGCTAGCTAGTCAGATTGATCGGTTAGTGAAGTTATTTGGGACGAAATGTCACCCTACGTTGACAGGCGTCGAGATCCGGTCTGCCATTGATCAACGTCTCATTTAGAATAGGAGCTGCGCTCGCTCGAGCCGTCTTGTCCTCCATTTTCTGCCATTCCGCAAATGCTCAAAGCGCTCGAACTACAAGGCTTCAAGTCATTCGCGGACAAGACGCGCCTTGATTTTCCGGACGGGATCACGGTCGTTGTGGGGCCAAACGGATCGGGCAAGTCGAATATCGTTGATGCCATTCGCTGGGTTCTTGGTGAGCAAAGTGCCAAGAGTCTACGCGGATCTGATATGTCCGACGTGATTTTCAAAGGTTCGGGTAACGGGCAACGGCGGCCTTCGAATACCGCTGAAGTCACCATTACGTTCGACAACTCCGAGCAACGGCTCGATATCGATTCGACGGATGTGCGAGTCACCAGGCGCGTCTACCGCAGTGGCGAAGGCGAGTATCTGATCAACGAAGAACCCTGTCGATTGCGAGACATTCGTGATCTGTTTCGCGGTACAGGCGTTGGTACAGACGCGTATAGTCTGATCGAGCAAGGCAAAGTCGATACGCTGCTGCAAGCATCTCCGAAAGAACGAAGGGCGATTTTCGAAGAGGCCGCGGGCATCAGCCGATTTCGTGCGAAGAAAGTTGAATCGCAGCGACGATTGGATCGGGTCGAGCAAAATTTGCTTCGGCTTTCCGACATCGTCGAAGAGGTAGAGCGGCGTTTAAAAAGTCTTCGAAACCAGGCGACCAAGGCACGGCGATATCGCGAATACAGTGAACGACTAAAAAGCCTGCGAACTCACGTAGGTCTGAGCGACTTTCGCACGATCGCCAGCGAATGTGAGACGTTGGATGCGTCCTTACTTGCGCTTGCCACGCAACTCATTGAACATCAGGCCATCAGCGAAGCCGCCGAGCAAACCGTCAGTGGTTTTGATGCCAATATGGCAAAGCTGACGGAGGACGCACGGACGTATCGGACACAGTTGGCCGAAGTGCGCGACGCGATTACTGGACACGAAACGACAAGTCATCTTCAACGCCAAACCTTGTCGCAGCTGGAGCAAGAAGAAGCTGTTTGTCGCAAGAAGCTCGTGGCCGTAAGTAGCCGTGCTGGTGACATGAAACATGAGCTGAGCCAGGTCGGAAAAGAATTGGCGGGTGTGGAAAGTCAGTACGCCGAAATGATGGCAAAGGCGAAAGCGGAAGAAGAAGCTCTTCAGTCCATCAACAGTGACTTGACCAAAAAACGTGAGGCCGTTGAGCAGCAACGCAAGAAGCACAACGATCAATTACAGTCGACGGCAGAGTTGAAGACTCAGATCGGAAGCCTCGAATCGGAACTCAGTCTTGCCGCGAGTGCGATCCAACGAGACCAACAGCGGGACGCTCAATTAAACGAGCAACTTGCAGAAGTCGCCAAGCGTGCCGAGGAAATGGAGGCGATCGAGTCGAAGCTGAAATCGAAGCTCGACCAGCTTACCGCCACGCAAATGAAAACGCAGGAGCAGGTGGATACGTCCGCCAGCGAACTAAACGAACTCACCACGAAGCTATCTGAATGTAAGCAACAGCTAACTGCGGCGACCGAACGCTCGAACGTTCTTGAAGAAGTCGAACGCCGGCTCGAAGGCATCGGTGCCGGGACGAAGGATCTGCTGGCGCAAGCGAAATCGCAGCCGATCGGAGCACTGAGCGAAGTGCAAGGTATGGTCGCGGATTTGATCGAGGTCAAAGTCGAGATGGCGCCGTTGGTGGACGCGGCATTGGGCGATCGAGCTCAGTATATTGTCGTGACGGGGCAACGATTGATTCGCTCGATCACAGAAAACCAGATTCGTTTGCGTGGCCGAGTCGGTTTGCTTTCCGTGTCGATGCTGACGGGAAACCGGTATCCACTAGACGCACAACTGGCTCAAGAAGAGCACGTCATTGGCCATGCAACGAACTTCGTGCAGGTTAAAGAGCCCTGGCGAGACCTTGCCAGGCATCTTTTGGGTACGACGTGGTTCGTGAGTTCGATTGAGTCTGCGCTGCTGCTTCGCGAAAAGTACAACAAAACGCCGTGGCGATACGTGACGCCGTCCGGCGAAATTCTCGAAGCGGACGGTACCGTTTTCGGTGGCCCACGATTGGCTTCCGGTGGTTTGGTCGCGCGGCGCAGTGAGTTGCGATCGTTGAAAACCCAGCTGAAACGCTTGACTGAAGAAGAGAATCTGCTGCAGCCAAAATTCGATCGGCTTCAAGCGTCCAGGGAAGAAGCGGAAAAGAAACTCCGCGCTGGTAATGAGGAACTCAAGGAACTGAGCGAACAATACGCTCAAGCTCACGCGGAAGCCGAGGCAGCGCGTCGTATGGTGCAACAGAGCGTCGAGAACCAGCAATCGCTGCAAGGCGGGTTGGCTCAGCTGCAATCGACGTTCGAAGGTCTTAGTGGCAAGAAGCTAACGGCAATGAACGGGCTTACGCAGCTCGAATCACTGGTTGCCGATCTCGAAAATGCGCTTGGCGACATGCACAAACAGCTTCATTCCATCGAGAAAGATCGACAGCAGCGAGAAGCTCAGTCAAACGCGAGCAAGATTGAATTAGCTAAGGTCGAGCAAAAAGTCGAAACGGCACGAATGCAGAAGCTTCGTTGTGAACAAGACAACAACGAACGAGCGAAGTCGATTGATGAGATCCTTCAGCAGCTCAGACAATGCAAGCAACGACATCGCGACACGACACAGGCGATTCTGCAAGCGACGTCGAAGCTGGCACATCTCTACATCGAACAAGAAAACTGCGAACAAACGTTGCAGCAATTTCGTCTTGAAGAAGATCGCATTGCCAAACAACGCGTCGAGCAATCTACGCAGGCTCACGTTGCTCGACAACAGTTGCAGGCTGTGCAGCAAAAACAGAACGAAATCCAGCTTCGGGCGAACGAACTGCGGATGAAACAAGCTACGGTTTCGGAACGAGTCCGTGATGACTACGGATTGGAACTGGCGGAGTTGGAATCGGAACTGCAAGAAGAGGGCGAACGCGAGCAGATTGACGCGGAGATCAACGATCTTCGTCGAAAGCTCAACAATATCGGCGCAGTCAACATGGAAAGCTTGGCCGAGCTTGACGAACTAGAGGAACGCTTTGGGTCACTCTCTGGACAATATGAGGACTTGATCAAGGCGAAGGAGACGCTCGAGCAGATTATCCAACGGATCAACGTGGACAGTCGCCGCATGTTCACCGACACGATGGATCTGATTCGCACGAACTTCCAAGCACTGTTCCAACGAGCGTTCGGTGGCGGGCATGCAGACATCGTGATCGACGAGGACACGGATGTGCTGGACGCCGGTATCGAAATCGTCGCGACGCCACCGGGCAAACACACGCTAAACATTTCGCTTCTGAGCGGTGGCGAGCGAGCACTAACAGCGGTGACGCTATTGCTTGCAATCTTCCGACATCGTCCCAGCCCCTTCTGCATCTTGGACGAAGTTGACGGCCCGCTGGATGAAGCAAACATTGGACGTTTCGTTGATGTCTTACGTGAGTTCCTGCGAACGACGAAAGTCGTGATCGTGACTCACAGTAAGAAAACGATGTCTGCCGCGACCACGTTGTACGGCGTCACGATGCAAGAGTCCGGCGTTTCTAAACGCGTGTCAGTGCAATTCAATGACGTTGGCGATGATGGCACAATTCTGCGTCACGACGACGACGCGGCCTAGCTGGCATGATGGTGGTGCGATTCGTGCTCAGCCATTCCATTCCAACCAAACAGTCCCGACAAGCCATCATCTGGCTCGTGCAATTCGAGTAGATAGCATTGAGGTTCGATCCGATGTTGTCCGCAATTAGGCCGCAAAGTCAGCGCCTACTTACGTAGCCGTTGTATTCGACACGGGTGACATGGCAGATTCTTCGGTATTACGTGAACGACTAGTGCTGGCACCATAACTTCCGGCGTTGTAACGGTTTGCGTGTGCTCATCCTCTGCATTCGCACCTTTGAGAACCGCTGGAATCACGCGTTTTAGCGCCCATGCCGTCATGACGGGAGAAAGTTTCTAAAGTCATACCCCCGTTTGAATCGAAACTAACATCCGGGAAGGCATGTTTGTGTGCAACGTTCGCCGCATTCACAACCGTGCTTTCCTGCGTAGGGGGGGTCCCTGCCAACTGGCGTCCTGCCAAAAAATGAGTCGAGTGTTCTGCAACTTGCAGTGCGTTCGAATTATTGCTTGCCTGACATCGCGCAAGTTCTCCCCCTGCATCGAAGAACCGATCTGATTGGTTAGCAGTTGAAAGTCACGAGACGCATAGACCCGCATCTTTGCTGATACACCTTTCAACTTCCAACTGAGACGTGAAGTTTTTCAACCTGTTTTGTGACGGACGGATCCTGATCAAGAGAGGGGAAGCAATTCCATTACGTAGCGAAACGTCCCGACCCAGAGTGTTAGAAAACTGAGCGGCGATTGTCACAACGGATTGTTGCAATCTCAGTAATCGAAGACTTGGGACTCGCAAGGTTGCATTGGCTGTTTTACAGCTGGTGTAGCTAGGTTAACTAACGAGAGCGTATGGAGAACCTGTGATGAAGGTCTTCACAACTGGTCAGGTCGCAAAGATCTGCAAAGTGGCCCCGCGCACTGTGAGCAAATGGTTCGACTCGGGCCGCCTGAAGGGCTATCGAATTCCCGGGTCACAGGACCGGCGTATCCCGCGTGAATATTTGATTAAATTCCTGAAGGAGCATGGTATGCCCCTTGGCGACCTCGAAGACGAGGCAATGGCCAAGGTACTTATCGTTGCTCAAGATCAGGTATTGATCGAGAACTTGCGACGGGAACTGCCACCTGAGAAGTCATTCCGTGTTGCTGTTGCGGCAAGTGGATTCGAAGCCGGTATTCAGGCTGAGAGTTTTCACCCCGACTGCATCATTTGTGACTTTTCGATTGGTAAAGTCGAAGCTTTACAAATTTGTCAAAATCTGAAGCGAAACAGCGATTTCACGGAAACCATCCTGATCGCCTTGCTTCCAGACGATGGCAGTTCGACTAGCTTCGATCGGTCCAGCATCAACGAAACGTTCAAGAAGCCATTCGACGCAGCTTTGCTCGCCGAACGACTTCGAACGCTGATAGGTGCCAAGAAGGAACTTGTTTAATTCGTTGGAAATTCCATCAAATTAGACTTGTCGCCGCTCTTGATAAATCCGTCTCTGGCTGACCCCTAATTCGACGGTTATATATAGATACCTGGGTAGGCTGAACGATTCAGCTTCATGGACGCGAAGGATCCCGGCCCGAGCGTCCTTCCCATGGTATTTATTTTTTCGCGATAATACAGTGCCACATCTAGGCGTACTGCATCTCACGGTCACGGATCTCTACACTGCCTCACAGCCCGGTAATCAAACCGCGGTCAAATCGCAAACATTTTTGTATGCGATGGGGTTTCTCCACCCGTTCGGTTGCGACTCTTCGCAATAAACGCATTAAGGTACTTCGCTTTTCTGCTGAATCTTCGTAGCTTATTGGGATGCAGTTGACCCCTTATCGTTCTGATAGGGGCTTTGCCATCGTTCCGATGGAGAGACGAAGCTGCGTATGCATTCATGACGAGCTTCCAATGAAACAGCGCAAGAAAAACCAGAAACGCCTCCGAATGGAGTCGCTCGAGTCACGCAGGTTGCTAACAGCAACTGTGGATACTTCCTCTAGTGCCATTCAGACTATTGCCCTGCGCCAAGAAGCAGATTCGGATGTCACGTTTGATGATACTCGGTTAGGCAACGTCTATATCACACGGGCATCAGGGATTGAGCGATTCCTCAACCTGACTCATCGTGAAGACGGTCGCAATGAGTACGGCTTGATTGGCCTGGCTAACCTCTTCGAGATTCTGCCGGCAGCAGCGGGCGAGTCGCGGATCGAAATCTTCAATGCCTCGCTTACGCTTTCTTCGAGGTTCGACTTAGGAGTTGGTTCAAGCGTTTCCGCTCATCCAATTACCAGTGAGTGGTTGTCTGCTACTCCTGGTAGAAACCAATCCCAGTCATCGTTGCATTCCAGCGGAACGTGGAGTGGAGCCAATTTCGGGGCCGAGGACTTTGATCAGAATCTCGGAACAACGATCCAATGGTCCACTGGCAAGAATACGATTGATGTCACGGCAGCAACACAGTGGATGTACGAAACAGGTTACAACCAAGGATTTGCTGTTGTCGCTAACGAGGGGGCGGATGGTGGCGATGCTGATTTGCTTATCGCTACGTCGGATCATTGGGAGCCGGCCGAACGACCTGAACTGAAAATCTCGTTCCGCTACACAGCGGATCCTGATGCGCCCGTCGAACCTACCAGTGGTCGCATTCCAACAGATCTGAACATTCTCAGTGAGACGATTCCTAATACGGCGGACCCTTCCGTTCCGCTTACACGCTACTACAGTGAAGATCCCTCGCTGACGACGTTGTCGCACAATCAAAGTGGCGAGCTGACGGGATTCTCTCCCGATGGAAAGTGGCAACACATGTTGGTTGGATTCCAGAACTGGTATCTGCGAAACACCGAGACTGGCGAAATAAAATTCGTACATAGAACCGATCAAGGTCGATCGACTCAGGTTTATTTCCAATGGACTGAACGCAACAACTACCTGCGTTTCGAATCACCAGGTGTGTTGGAAGAGGTCGATCCGCAAACGGGTCGCGTTGTGAATTCGACAGAACTCACCGTCGCCGACGCGGAGCCTACCGCTGATCAAACCGTGGACTTCACAACGTTTCGACTGGGCGAGAGTTCCGGTGCCGACGGGATCTACGTCTTCCAAGTTGTTTCTTATAACGACCGAGCATTTGAACGACGATTCATCAACGTGATTGATGCATCGCAAGGCGGTCTTCGTGAAGAATACTTCTACGAATTCGATGAAGCGGTCCACAACGGCGATGCAACACAGAATAGCTGGAAGAATCTATTCCTCAGCAACGATACCTTCGTGGCACATTTGAATCCTTTCGGAAGACCGGGAACCGGAACGAACGGAGTGGGCGGAGATGTACACTACACGTTTCCAACTAGCGGCGACGGTTCACAGTGGAAAGCAGTAACGCTGACGGAAGAAACTGGTGTGCTGGGAGAAATCCAATCACACCGTTCCTTGGAAGCCATCGATGGCGTGGTCTACGTTGCCTATTCTGTTTGGCGAGGTCCTATGAACTACCTTGTCGTTGCTGAGCAGGACTCCGGCGACGAGATTGTAGCGGTGCCCGTTGGCAACGACCGCTTTGTCCAACACATTCACTTTTTCGAAAACGAAATTGTTTATTCCGTTGCTCTGGTAGATCTTTCTAGAAACGCGACCGTAGAGGCTGTGACCGTAGATGTGCAGGCCAAGACAAGTAGTCCTCGTCGCGTAATTGCTGATGTGCAAACGACCCTCAGCCCGTTCGAAGCCACGGCTCGGCCTTTCACCGATGCGCAGGGAGCGTACTGTTGGCATACTAATGAGTACTCAAACGGTAGCGTAGTCGATCTTGTATGTGCTGAAACGGACTTCGAGCCGGTAGAACCAGTGGTGGATCCGGAACCTTCAGTCGACGAACCGACTTCCCATGAGAGTCTGTTTGCTGCGTTTTTAGCTCTGTCTCGCGAAGTGAGCGATCGAAACGAACAAGGCCAAAGCACGTTGGACTTGATCGCTGAAATCAACGCTCTGATCAACGATAACGCTTAGAACCCTGTCCGCCGCTGCGTCACACGCGTGTTCGCGATTCTCAGAAGCGGCTTTGTGGGTGAAAACGAACGGATCAATTTTCGCCATGAGAAGCGGATTGTTCCGCCTTGTTCGCGTCCGGGGCTGGAAATCGCCCAGAATCTAGCCAAAATCCATGTTATCGATACGACATCCCCCCGGTTCGAAACATGTGAGCACCATACATAAGTCGTTTGGACTTGTTGGTTTTCATTGACCGTGCGACGCTGGGAGACCGTTCACTGCTGCAACTGGATCCTCCACAATGTCACTGAGTCATTTTGATTCCAACGGTGAAAGCCGAATGGTCAATGTCGGAGCCAAATCGCCTACCCACCGGGAAGCGGTCGCCTCGGCAATGGTTCGTATGAAGCCCGCGACGTTGACGTTGATCCAAGACAAACAGATTGCCAAAGGAGATGTGTTCGAAGTGGCTCGCCTGGCCGGCATTATGGCGGCGAAGCGAACCGATGAACTTATTCCTCTTTGTCATAGCCTCGGTTTGGAAGGCGTCACGGTGGACTTTGACATTCAGTCGGAATCAACCGTGCGAATACAGACGCGAGTGCAAACGTTTTCGAAGACCGGCGTCGAAATGGAAGCGATGGTGGCAGCCACGACGGCGGCACTAACGCTTTACGATATGTGTAAGTCCGTTGATCGTGAAATACAAATCGAGCAAGTACAGCTCGAAGAAAAGTTGGGTGGCAAGAGTGGACATTTCATACGACAGCCTAAGTAAGAAGAAGCCATCACGAATTAGCGCCGAGGATATGGCGAAAAAGAGGAGTGCGGCGATGAGCCAGCAAACAGCGGAAGAACGACAAGCGATGGCCAGCATCTTGAAGATGCTCTACGCTCCGGTCGTCGAAGATATGCAACGTGTTGAAGATATCCTGGCCGAAGAACTAAAAAGCAAACACGTGTTCGTCGATCAAGTCATTCGCCACAGTGCACGACTTGGTGGCAAGCGACTTCGGCCCGCACTGGTTCTGCTCACGGCAAAAGCGATTGGCAAAGTTACGACAGACCACCACATTCTTGGTGCAACAGTCGAAATGATTCACTTGGCCACGCTCGTCCACGACGACGTTCTTGATGAGGCGGACGTTCGTCGACACGTTGCGACGGTGAATGCACGTTGGAATAATGAGACAAGTGTGCTCCTTGGCGACTACCTGTTCACGCACGCGTTCTACCTAGCGAGTACCGTGGGCACAGCGATCGCATGTCAAACCATCGGACAATCGACCAACATCGTTTGCGAAGGCGAACTACGTCAAACTGGAAACCAAGGACGACTCGACGTGTCCGAGCAAGAGTACACCGAGATCATCGACGCGAAGACCGCTGAACTCTGCGCCTGCAGTTGCAACCTCGGCGCAACCTTTGCTGATGCATCCGAAGATTTGGTCGAAGGCATGACGCGTTATGGGCGCAACCTTGGCATCGCATTCCAAATCGCAGACGATCTGCTGGATTTGGTCGGCGAAGAAGAAGTGACCGGTAAGTCGCTTGGCACGGACTTGGAAAAGCAGAAGCCCACGCTGCCCATCATCCACGTTTGGGCTCAGGCGTCAGAAGCCGAACGCGTCGAGATCGCAGAGATCCTCAACGGTCCCGCTGAAACACGCCGGGCTTCGCTAACTCCGTGGTTCGAAAAGTTTGGGGCCTTGGATTACGCCCGCACACAAGCTCAAAACTATGCTGGTGCGGCATTGAAAGAACTCGAGCGCCTGCCCGATTCGCCAGCCAAACAAGTCCTGGCGCAGATCACGGAATTCGTGGTCGCACGAACTCGATAGCGGCGAATGAGCCGAAGCGCGAGCGATCGCGTGGTGTCATGGTGAGCCCGACTATCGCCGATCTCATACGGAAACTGTCCTGTGAAGATGCAGCGGAACCCGTTTCTGCCGGGGCGTGACTGACCATGTCCAACTAGGAAGCTTGCAGTTGCTCATCAACACTTGTCGTCAGCCGAAATCCCACGCTGCGGCCTAGCAGGCACGCCGCCACCGAAACGGTCAGCGGAAAAGCAAGGTCGGCTAACGAAAAGTTCGCTGCCCAGAATAGGAATGATTGCCGTGAAGAGTGGTGCCGCCCCAAGCCATAGGTACCTCATGAAAGAACGGAGCGGATAAAACACGCCCACGAAGCTCACCAGGGCCATGATGCCAATTTCAAGCTGGAAGTATTCGTAACCCCCAGATCCTTGCCAATAGCCCGCAACGAATAGACAAAAGGCAATGGCGACGCCGACGATGTCGAAAATTCGTGTCTTCGTTTTTACCGTCTGTTACATTTTGCTTCCCGTGTCGTCCTTAGTCATTTTAATGCATGGGCGGTCATTCAATGAAACTGATTTCTTCGGCCTTGCGCGCGAGTCCCTTGGATTGACTTGCCAGCGGTTCGAGGCACTATTCGTCAGTGACATCTTGCGGAAACAGCGCGACTTGCACTGATCCAAGACTACTGTGGATTCAAAACCGCTTTCCCACGAAACTGTCGGTCATGAAGTCCTTGCCCGTTGATTCGCTGCTACCTGAACTTGTTGAGCATCTGGAGCACGACCCGATCGTGATCCTCGAAGCTCCGCCCGGTTCGGGCAAAACGACCCGCGTTGCACCGAGTTTGATCGATGCCGGATTGTGCGATGACAAGCGACGTACGTTCTTGTTGCAACCGCGTCGCGTCGCAGCTCGGGCGACCGCACAGCGGATTGCGAACGAACGCAATTGGAAGCTCGGCCCCGATATTGGCTATCAAGTCCGGTTCGAAAACAAAGCAAACTCCTCGACGCCGATCGTTGTCGCTACTGAAGGTATCTTGTTGCGACGCTTGACCGACGATCCGATTCTTTCAGACATTGGAACCGTGATTCTTGACGAGTTTCACGAACGTTCGCTGAATGCAGACATTTTGCTCGGCATGCTGCGCCGAATTCAAAACGTCGTCCGCGACGATCTGCGACTGATCGTCATGTCGGCGACGCTCAACACACAGATTTTGGCGGGTGAACTCGGTGCGCCGGTGCTCTCTACCACGGGAACGTTGCATCCAGTTGATATCAAGTACCGACCACTGAAACCGCGACAGCGTTTGAACGATCACGTAGCGGAGACAGTATTGCTTACGTTGGAAAAAAGTGAGGGCGATATCCTGGTTTTCCTTCCCGGAGTCGGTGAGATAAATCGAGTTCTTTTGCAGTTGCAGAATTCCACGGCCGCGTCCAGCTGCGAAGTTCTGCCGCTACACGGAAGTTTGCCGCTCGAACAACAGAACCGAGTCCTCACATCCTCAGGTCGCCGTCGTGTTGTCCTTGCAACGAACGTGGCCGAAACTTCGCTCACGATCGAGGGAATTAAGACGGTGATCGATAGCGGGCAAGTCCGCGTGTTGCGATTCAGTCCGGATATTGGTCTCGATCGTTTGCAGTTAGAACCGGTTTGCCAAAGTTCGGCGGAGCAGCGAGCGGGTAGGGCAGGGCGGTTAGAAGAAGGAACGTGTATTCGGCTGTGGGACCAGAAATCACAGCGAGCCAGGCCTGAACATCTCGATCCGGAAATTCGTCGCGTTGATCTTTCGTCGACCGTGCTACAACTTTTGCAGTGGGGCGAATCTCCGCATGGTGATTTTCCTTGGCTTGAAACTCCGCGCGTGGAGTCTGTCGATTCTGCTGTTGCTTTGTTGGAGCAACTTGGTGCTGCCAAAGATGGCAAGATTACCGAGATGGGGAAACGTATGGCGAAGTTGCCGGTAGCTCCGCGACTAGCTCGTTTGTTGATCGAAGCCGAATCGTTTGGAGAAGTTGCCTGTTTGGCTTTGATTGCTGCGATGATCTCCGAGAGAGATCCGTTTTTGCGGGCCAACCCGAGAGACAGAAATCCGCGGCGCCCTACTAGTAGTGCTTCCCGTTGGAATTGCGATGTGACGCAGCGTTATTTAGCGTTGCGTGAGTACTTGGATCGAGGAAAGGAGCATACGCAATTCGGCGAAGTTCATCGCGGTGCAGCGCGAACGATTCAGAAGGTGGCGGAGCAACTCGTCCGTTCGCTCGATGAAAACGGCACTGCCACGCGGCGAACCGAACATATCGAAGAGACTATTCGGCGATGTTTGCTGGTCGCGTTTCCCGATCGTTTGGCTCGACGGCGCAAAGCTGGTGTCGACAAGGGCCGCATGGTTGGCGGGCGGGGAGTTCGACTTGCACCAAACAGCGGTGTTACTAGTGCTGAGTTCTTTTTGTGCATTGATGTCGATGCGGGAAAGACCGAAGCCACCGTGAGACAAGCGAGCGGCATCGAACTTGCATGGCTTTCACCAGAATTTATCCAGCAGCGTGAAGAACAGTTTTTCAATCCAACGCGCAAGCAAGTCGAAGCTCGGCAGCGCAATTACTTTGGCGATTTGATGCTCAGCGAGTCGCCAGTCGCGATATCTGACGAGCAGCAGTGCTGTGAATTGCTTTTGTCCGAGGCTGCAAAGAATTTGGCGAGCATTCTACCAGACGAGAAGACAGGCTTTTCGAGTTACCTCACGCGTTTGAACTGCTTGCGAGAATGGGCGCCGGAGCTGGAACTGCCGGCAGGTGACGATGTGCTTCTATTGGATGTGGCTAGGGAGCTTTGCATTGGACGCCGCAGCTTCAGTGAACTTCGCTCCGCAGCGTGGCTGGACTGGTTGAAGGGAAAGCTCAGTGCTGAACAGCAGGCTGCCGTGGATCGCGAATGTCCCGAACGCATCACTGTGCCGAGCGGAAGTCGGATCAAGTTAGACTACGCCGAAGGAAAACCGCCAGTACTTGCTGTTCGCATCCAAGAGGTGTTTTCGTGGACGGCGACACCCAGAGTGGCGTTCGGCCGAGTTCCCATTTTGCTGCACTTGCTCGCACCAAACATGCGGCCCCAGCAGGTGACAGACGACTTGGCAAGTTTCTGGGCGAATACGTACGAGGTGGTGCGAAAAGAACTTCGCAGACGCTATCCGAAGCACGCGTGGCCGGAGGACCCTCTAACCGCCAAGCCGATCAAAAAAGGTTGACTCGCAGATGCGACTCAGTATTGTGGTCGCGGCGCGACGAGGGTTTGCGGTCGGGGCGAGCTTGGTGGTTGAAGCTCGGTTGATAGCAAGTGCACTTCGTCGACGGGAACAAGCTTCGACGCAGTGTCTTTTTGCTCGACGTCAGTGACGTAGGAAACAACGCTCACGGTTTCGACATCGGATTCCGGCACGTAGCCGAATGGACCTGAGCGAGCAGGGCGGTTGTCGAGGTAACTCGGTCCTGTTGGAGCATTGATCGCTGGCGTTGTGGCTGGTGGACGCCCAAACGTCTGAGGTTTGGTGAGTGTTTGCCCGCCGGTTGAAACTGGAATTTGATATCCGCCCTGTGGCGCCGCTGGCGTCTGACGTTTTGGTAGATCACGTTTTGGCAACGAACTAACTTGTGGTGCATGGGAATCCAGTAGCAAACGTGCTTGGCGCATGTTTGGGTCGATTTCCAAGGCTTGATTCAAATACACGGCGGCTTCGTTCTTGCGTCCGGACTTGTCCAGAAGATAGCCAACGTTGTAATGCGCGATGGCTGGGCCACGTGCTCGGCTAAGCCGCGTGATTGCTTCGTTGGTTCGATTCGCTTCGACCAACGCCGCAGCTAGGTTGTTTAAGTACATTTCGCGGTCCGGTGCTGCCTCTGTGGCGGCTTGCAACATGCTGATGGATTCGTTCAGACGCTGTTGTTTCGCGTAGCAGATTCCCAGGTCGTTCATAATCACGGCATCGCCGCGATAGATATTGAGTGCGGTGCGATAAACTTCAACAGCCGAGTCCGTTTTGCCAATCTTGTGTTGTAGTCGAGCTAAGCCAATCAAAGACGCTCGATCGCGTCCGTTTGTGCGCAGGGCTGTGTTGTAGAGATCGAGGGCCTTCTTGACGTCTCCGGCTTTCTCGGCCATGCGAGCCGATGCTACATAGAGTTCTGGGCCAAGGTTTTCTGGCATGTTGTCCAATCGGGTTGGGTCATCCACTGCCAGTGGTGCGTCTTGGATCTGGATCTTGCTCTTCCGCCGAAACGGCCAAGCTTTCTTCATCTTCGCCGTCATACTCGTCGGCTGGACGAAGTCTTGCATTTTCTTTTGCGGCTTGACGATGTTCGCTTTCGTTGCGGTAGTTTGTCCGTTCTGAGTCTTCTGACCGAGTCGAAACGGAGCTCGTTCGTCCAAGTTGACGCATCCGGTTGCAAGAAGCAAAAGGCTAGCAACAGTCAGATAGGCGAGACGCGAACAAAGTAACTTCGGCATGTCGTGGGACCTCCGTGTCTCGGACGACGAACTGCTAGCGTTGTGGCACCATTGAAACTGTGGTACCTCTCCTTAGGGATCGACAGGCGCAATCTTTCGGTTGAAAGAAACGCTTTTCATCAGCCGAAATCTCGTCAATTGGATCGGCGAAGGTGGCTATTTGCGGGTCATTTCTGTTGGATGTGTGCCAGCACTGCCTTGTACAAGCGGACCGGTCGTTAATGGCACGGTCTCCCCTCGCCTTGCGGGAGACTTCGATTTAAGATCGGGCCTTCGAGATAGATGGGTAGAAGAGCAATCCGAATTGGCTCTCGCAAGCATGTACCTTTGAGGCAAGAAACTGTGAGTTGGTTTACTGGATTAGAGCATGTTGTTCGCGAGCAGGTTCCTCTAGCACCTTGGAATTGGTTGCGTTTGGGTGGAGAGGCTGAGTTCTTCGCGGAGCCTGGATCGGTCCAAGAATTGGCCGAGTTACTCCGTAAAGCCCACGCTGCAAACTTGACGGTGCGACTGCTAGGTGCAGGGTCAAACGTTTTGGTTGGCGATAAGGGAGCGACCGGAGTCGTCGTGCACTTATCGTCTTCTACTTTTGGCAATGTGACGGTGGCCGATAATCAAATCGTGGCCGGCGGCGGCGCACGACTAAGCCACCTTGTCTCTACAGCCGCCCGAGAAGGCCTTGCCGGCTTTGAATCACTAGTGGGAATTCCGGGCACCGTAGGCGGCGCACTTTGCAACAATACGATTGGTCACGGGGCCGCGATTGGCCAATGGACGGTGGGCGTTACCGCGATGACTCGAGAAGGTGAAACCGTCGTGCTCGCCGGTGACGAATTGCGATTCAGTTACCGCGATAGCAATCTCGACAAGCATGTGATCTTAGACGCTACGTTTCAACTTGAATCCAGTGACGCGTTGAAAGTCACGCGACAAATGCAGAAGCTCTGGATTATGAAGCGAGCTGCTCAGCCAACCGGCGAATTGGGGCACTGCCAAGTCTTTGCCGATCCTCGTGGTTTGACGGCAGGTGAAATTATCGATCAGGCTGGCGTGAAAACGGAAACGGTCGGCGGAGCATCTTTGAACGACCGAGACCCGAACTTTATCGAGGCAGCTCCAGGCACGAAAAGCGATGACGTGCTGAAGCTGATCGAAACCGTGCAAAAACAAGTTTCGGAACGTGTTGGCGTCGAGCTTACGCCAAGCATCCAAGTCTGGTAACGATCAGCGCTCGGTAGCGTTTCTGTCTTGGTTACCAGGGCGTGATGTAAAGTCCGTTGCCGCGAAGTCCAACGTCGCCTGGCGGCACGCCAATGTCACGAAAATAGCTGGCGTGAAATGAGCCGGTGTATTTCGGATAGCGTGCGTTCAGATAGTCGTAACGTTGCTGGTACGTTGGTGCGATGCTGCGTCGATATTGGAAAACGCGTTGGAACAGCCGTGGTTTGGCTGCTTCGGCGGAGTCAGCGCAAAACGAAAAAGAAAATACGCACAGCAGGATGAGAACCAGTCGTCGCATGATCTAGCCCCGTGGAGGTTGGTGGAATTTGGCTTCGAGGAACCTTGAACCGTACAACTTTTCAGGACGATCGCCGCGGGAAAGTAGACAGATTGCAATCGATGTTGCGAACCTGATGGCAACTGTTGAGCACGACCCGCAAAATACGAACGGCAATTGCACTGTATTTGGCATGTCGCTCCGCGCGCGATCCGACGAGCCCAGTTGTGCTTTTTGGTGGCTCAGTGATGGGGATTTTAAGCTTGCTGCTAGCGAATCCAACCGAACTCGGAGATTTTTACTCAAGCTGCCGATAACTCTATTCACGGGCAATCGTGTTGGAGAACGAATATGGCAAGACGGCGAGCGGAAGAAGACGAATACGAGGAAGAGTACGAAGAGGAATATGAGGGTGGCTCGATTGCCGATGCCTTCGCCAGTTCTTCGTGGCGTCGCGTCGTTGTTGTGCCGCTGATCCTCATTTTGTTTTGCTTTGGCATCTGGATGCTTTGGAAGCGAAACCGCGACAACGTCTTCAGTCATTCGTCGTACAAACTGGTAACGGAAAACATTTCTTACACGTTGCCGCCCGATTGGATCGAACGAGATATTCTCGGCGAAGTGTTGAAGCTTGGCAGCCTCGATGGACTTGGTATCCACGATGATGGTGTGACCGTCCAGGTAGCAGGCGCATTCGGGCACCATCCGTGGGTAAAAGAGGTCGAGCGAGTTCGCATTATGCATCCCGCGAAGTTGCAGGTGGAGCTAACGTATCGCACACCTGTGGCAATGGTCACTTTGCCAGACAAAGCGTTGATGTTGCCGATTGATGCCGGTGCTGTCCAACTTCCATGGGAAGACTTTACCGAAGACTTTGCAAACGATGCGTTTCCAAGGATCGACGTTGGTAACACCTACCCGACGGGACCGGTCGGTTCGATCTGGGGCGACAAAGTCGTTGAGCACGCGGCGAAGATCGCAGAGGTTCTGCACGCCGATTGGGACAATCTAAAAGACGTTTTGCACCGCATCGAACGCAGTAGACAGCCCACGTCGACGTCTGACAGAACGGACTTTGACATCATTGGCAAGCCCAGTAGCACCGGTCGCCCGATGTTGATCGTGCACTGGGGTAGGGCACCAAGCGAAGAACAGGCAGGCGAACCAACGGCGAAATCGAAGCTCAAACGATTAAAAGAGTGGGTGAACGACGCGAAGCTCTCGGGCTACGCACCGATTGGCGAAATCGATCTGCGATCCGTGCGGTCGATGCAAGAGTCGTTGCAGGCCGCGAAGATGCAAGCGAAAGCAGCGAAGCAAGCCCGGACCGAAGTTGCGGATGAACAGACCCGCTAAGTCTTGTTCAGTCTTGCTACCAGGTGGAGCTTGGAAACGATTGTTTGGTGATAGCACTGCACTTAGTAGTTCGTCTTGACGCGACCTGACCCTCCTGAGACACTCCGCCACCAATTTCAGGAAGCGTCCACGATTTGGAGTGTAGCCATGCGAACACGCATCGCCCTTGTTATCGCGTTACTAACCGCATTGTCCGTCGGCTGTGGCGAATCGCCTCAAACCGAGGTCGCCACGTCTGGCCAGCAAACTGGCCAAGCTGGACAGCAGCCCGGCTTTACGCCTGTTCGTCCGGCTAAAGTCTACAGCGATCCACAAATGTCCGTACAGGACTTCTTGGCGGCCGTCACAACGGGTGATGATGCCACCGCAACTGCATTACTTACTACCAAGGCTCAACAAGAAGCTTGGTCCAACGGACTGGCGATTTCCAGTGATGGATTTCCGAATGCTCGGTTCAAGATCACGGAAACTTTGATTGGTGACACTGGAGTCACTGCCGAAGTCGGAACCGTTTGGATGGACGGTAACGACGAAACATATCCCTGCGTTTGGATTCTGAAGAAGGAACAGCATGGCTGGTGCATTTCCGGCATGGCCACGAAGTTCTTGGAAAGTGCACCACCGGTCGTATTGCCATTCGAAGACCAAAAAGAGATGGCTCGGCGGCAGCAAGAAGCCAGTCGAATGATCCAAGAACATCGACGCCAGATGGCTGCTTCACCGCAACAGCAAGCGAACCAATTCGAGAACGCCCAGCCCAACGGCCAAGGTCAAGTTAGACAAGCCAGCGGAACGCAGACTCAAACGTTCCGGTAGAAGTTGCATGCTTTCGCGGAGTCAACCGCGAAGATGCCAATTACCATTCGCACAATTCGTCAACGTAGGCGGCTGAGCCATCACAAAGCCAGCCGTCTAATTGTGCTTGGTGCTTCAGTTGTTGACCGCGAGGTTGTGGCACAACCACGAATTCCGATTGAACGTTTGGCAGCGAAGTCATATCGCTCCAGAGTTTTTCGAATTGCGAAACTGGGAAGACATCTTCTTGTCCGTTACCCCAGCGCTTCTTGACATCCTTGATCGTCACGTAAGTCGGCATACGTAGACTCAGTTCGCGAATCGCAGTGTCAACGGCAGTCGAGTCGTCTAGCTGATCTCGACGAAGGCCAAATGCTTTCAGCAACTTGTCGATACAAATCCACGTCGTCATCGAATTGTAGTACGAAAGCTGGAACTCATCCTCTTCACGGGGGATGGCCATTCCTTCGACCAGACGTGGTTGGCCATTCACTCGTGCCAAGCCACCGCCGCGATCTTCTAATCGACGTGTGATGACTTCGAAGGTCAGGCAGTTATCTCGCTTAATGTGGAGGCCGAAAAGAGACGCATCGACGTTCGCCCCCAGCGTATCGATGTTGTGCAACATCAGATGCTCGAGTTGAGGTCGCTCGTCCAGCAGCCGTTTCAGCGTTCCGTTTCGAATGAGATTGGGTATCTCGTACCAATGCCCCACCGGATGCAGGCATTGCTGCGGCTGGTTGTCGCGGTAGTCGTTACCCTCGCCCATTTGCCGCGCCCAGTTCATCAACGCGGCGCGAACGCTCGATCGCATTTTTTCTTGTTGTTCGTCGAGCTGCTGCTGCGAAGTCTCTTCCCATGCGAATTGGAGATCGCGAACCATTGGGATCATACGCAAGCCAACGTATTGGCCCGGTGAGAGAATTACAGACCCGGGATACCCGTAATTGCCATTCGCATCGAGGTGCTTACGAATCGGTTCGTGTGTCATATAACCCGTGGTGATCACGTGCGGGAAAAAGTTGCCTGCCTCCCGACCAATCTGTCGGCTCTTTGCCAAATGCGTTTCGATAAAGCTGCGGTGCTTGTCGGCAAAACGACAAAACGGATGCAAACCTTTTACAACGCCAGCGCCTTCCGTCCAGCGACTACCGACGCCAGCGGCCAATGAGACCACCGCGATCTTGCCGTCTACCAATGCTTCTTGGCCAACTAGGCGGAAACGTCCGTCTAAACCACTGCGTGCGTCAATCACGTCTTCCGGACGCACATCTTCGATGTTGGTCGTCGACGGTAGGCGATTCTGTCCGAGCCCGTATCGGCCCGCTCGCAAGTCGGCGCGGATCTGCTCGTGTTGTTGCTGATCGAATCCGCACTTGGAAAGTAGGTCTTCCAGCGTGACGTCCTCGGAAGCACCACTGGCTCGTGATGGAAGGATGTTCTCAACAAGCGACCGATATTCGGATACCGATGCGGTCGATCGAAAGTCGCTGCCGATTTGCTCTAGTTCGAACCGTGTAGATGGTGGCAATTCGTGAGTCGGTTGTTTGAGCCAGGCCGGCACCATCATGGCGTAGTACTCGGTTGGCATCGACATCGGTTGATCGGTTTGGAATTCGGACCACGTGCCGCGATTGTTGATAGAGAAATCGTAGACCACGGGATCCATCGCAAAGGGCAGACGATCTTCCATTTGCCGTTTGGTGACAACCATTGTTTGCTGCAACCAGTTTTGTGCTTTCGGCTTTATTGCAGGATCAAAGATGAAGCCCATGCCGCCACCAGCCATGCCGCCGAGCATCCAAAAGCCCCAGAATTGCTCACCGAATTCCTGTTCTGCTTGCTCGACTAATGAGTTGGTGAAAAGATTCGTGCAC
>CAYNJG010000106.1:0-22591 GCA_964397295.1 uncultured Pirellulaceae bacterium | reverse complement strand
AGTGGGCGATGAGGGGCTCGAACCCCCGACCCCCTCGGTGTAAACGAGGTGCTCTAGCCAACTGAGCTAATCGCCCGAAGCCACAACTTTACTTCAGTTCGCGGCTTTGTGTCAACGTGTGGTAGCGGCCTCCCGACTGCGATGCTTTAAGGGCTTTGTTTCGTGCGATTGCAAAAACTCTTTCGGCTTATGCGGGGTAGTGAGATCGCGTACTGCATCTGCCATAATCTGGCTCTCAAAACACAAAGGTTCGCCATGAAATCGCCATCTAGTATCAATTCGTCGCAAAAAAGTACCGGGAAGGCATGCCTGGGCTTTGTATTGCTTTGCATGCTCCTGCCGGTGCCGCTCGTTCATGCTCAAAAAGTACCGCGGCTAGATCAGTACAAACGGATGCACCAAGATGCACTGAAGAAGATCGTTGACGGCGAGCCACGTAAGGCGAAGGAAGATCTGTCGGCGATCTTGGAGCAACTGCCCGAAGATGCTGAATCGCATTATATGCTGGCGGTTGCTCATGCGAAGCTTGGGGAGAAAGCGGCGGCCATTGCGTCGGTAGAGAAAGCAATTGAGGCCGGATTGCCGGTGAGCCGATTTTTGACGGGCACGAAAACTGGACTCGAACCGATTCAGGATGAGCCGGCGTTCAAGAAGCTGCGAGGCATGCCGCACGACGCCCTTGCACATGGCCCCATGCTGGGCTGCGTGACTGGTTCGAGTGTTAGAATTTGGGTGCGCACTGCTGGCGTGCAAAGCGTGATCGCAAAGATATCGAATGCGAACGGTGTCGTGGAGAGCAAAACGGTGCTCACGACCGTTGATTCCGACCATACGGCAGTACTCGAAATCAACGGGCTTACGGCCAATACGGAGTACTCATATTCGGTAGGCACGGCGGCCGCGAGTGGAGCCGATTTAGTTTGGCATAACGGCGGCAAGTTCAAGACGCTTGAAGACAAGGGAACGCCGATTAAGTTTCGGCTCGCGTTTGGCGGCGGAGCTGGTTTCGTTCCTCAACACGAATACATGTGGGACACGATCCGCGCGGAGAAGCCCGACGTATTGTTCTTGTTAGGCGACAATGTTTACAGCGACGCACCAAAGATGCCCGAGATGCAGCACTACTGCTATTACCGCCGACAATCGCGACCCGAATTCAAGCAACTGATTGGCAACACGCCGACATACACGATCTGGGACGACCACGATTTCGGTACGAACGATTGTTCGGGCGGTCCAGCGATCAACGAACCAAAATGGAAGTTGCCAGTCTATCGCGTTTTCCGAAACAACTGGGTAAACCCCGGTTATGGCGGTGGTGATGCGCAACCGGGTTGCTACTACGACTTCTACCTTGGCGACATTCATTTTGTGATGCTCGATGGCCGCTACTATCGAGATCTAGACGACAAGCAAATGCCAACAATGCTGGGGCCAGTTCAACGTGAATGGTTGCTCGAGAAAATCAAAGCATCAACGGGAAAGTTACTTGTGCTATGTTCGCCAGTACCCTGGGTTTTTGAAGCGAAAGGCGATAGCAAAGACACGTGGAACGGATTCAAAGAAGAACGAAAAGTGATCTTTGACCTCTTGAGCGAACGCAAAAAAGATGGAGTACTGTTGATGTCGGCCGATCGACATCGATCAGACCTTTGGAAAATCGAACGACCCGACGGCTATCCGCTTTACGAATTCAATAGCTCGCGTTTGACAAACCAGCACGTACACAAAGAAATGCCCGCGGCGGTTTTCTCCTACAACAAGAAGCAATCATTCGGTACCATTGATTTTGACACGACATTGGACGACCCCACGATCACGTACCGCGTCATATCCATTGACGGCGAAGAGGTGCACCGACACACGTTGCGACGTAGTCAGCTGAAACACTAGGATGCAACAGCGTTGAGTTATTACGTTATTAGTAGCATTCACTCGGACGGCACGCCATGATTATTTTTGGGACGAGAGGCATCAATCGCAACGTGGGCGCGGGACAGTTTTTCTGTCCGCGATGTTCGACAGAGCAATCGTACACGCACAAGGCCGTCAAGCGGTTCTTTACGATCTACTTCATACCACTCATCCCGATGGGAACTGCCGGTGAGTTCGTGGAATGCCAAGGGTGTGCTGGGACGTTTGCGATGGACATTCTCACTTACGACCCCGAGGTCGAGCGCCAAAAAACCGTCGATTCGTTTCGGCGTATGGCAGTTGCTTTTTTGCTCGACATAAATCGATGCAAAGCGGGGGAACTTGAAGCGTTGCGAGACATCGTTGGCGATGTTGTTGGTCAAGACATCGAGTCGGAGGCAGTCGCGTTAGACGTGCGTCAGGCTCAAGAAGCGGACGTAGATATCGTCAAGTTCGTGAAGAACCAAGCAGGCGATCTTTCGGACGAAGGCAAGTGGCTCATGATGATGACGATGCGTCGAATTCTGGAGCGAGTCGGCACATTGATGCCGCACGAACGCGACCGATTGATGGAGTGTGGGCGAGCGATGGGTTTGAGAAAGAAACACATCACGGAGTTCCTCGATTCACCGCTTGAAGGTTAGAGCCCAAACTGTAACCACCAAACAATCGGCCCCGGCAATCATGAAGGCTCACTACAAGTTCGTTGGACTCGCTACGAACGCGGCTTTCATTGCCGTTAGCACGTTGTGGTTTCGACCAGAGTTATTCAACCGACCGTCGTTTTGGGCAGTCATTGGAATAGCAACACTTCTTTGCGAAGCCGACTTAGCGAGAGAAGAAAAGACTTCAGAGCTAGACTGTTTGCCAGACTTGAATCCAGTTCTTTTGCTTTGCCATCTCACGGGGCTTGCCGTTTTTCTTGTTTGGTGGTCGGCGATTGCATTTGCTTCTTCGGATGAAGCATTTCGTTTGCTCATAGGAATTTTAATTGCGACGGTCGGAACCGTGGTGCGTCGAAGGGCTGTCGTTTCGCTAGGCGACGCATTTATTAGTGACGTTCGTCCACGGCCAGAGGTAGTAAAACTGAAGACGAGCGGTGTGTATGCGCGAGTTCGACATCCATCCGAACTTGGCTTGCTGTTGGCTTCCTTGGGTGCCGGTTTTGCCACTGGCGCGGCGCCCAGCCTTGCTGTTTCGTTGGCGGTACTGCTACCGCTCAGCTACATGCGAGTACGAATCGAAGAACGCAACCTGCGAGATGAATTCGGCAAAACCTACGTCGACTACGAGAAAAGAACAGGACGCTTTCTACCTCGTTTGTGGCGTGAAATGGGTGCGAGTTAGCCGATTGCTCGCCACAAAAACAGTCGCCGTTTCGCCAGGCCACGAAACATGCGATGATCTGCTCGAAACGACCGAGTATCCATCTTTGGCACGCGACAATGAATCAACCAAACCGTGAAGATCTTGCCGCAAAGTTTCTCGACACGCTGCCTTTTGAACCTTATCCCGTTCAACAGGATGCGTTGTTAACATGGTTTACTTCGGAGCAAGGCGTATTGATTTGCGCGCCGACGGGAACAGGGAAAACACTGATCGCCGAAGCTGCAATTTTCGAAGCGCTCCACACGGGCAAGAAAGCTTATTACACAACACCGCTGATCGCGTTGACTGAACAGAAGCTCGTTGAGATTCAAAAGTCTGCCGTCAGTTGGGGATTTTCTGCCGATGATGTTGGATTGGTGACAGGAAATCGCCGAGTCAATCCGAACGCGAAGATCCTGGTCGTTGTCGCGGAGATTCTATTTAACCGCTTGCTGCACAATGAAGCGTTCGACTTTGATGACGTCAGTGCAGTTGTCATGGACGAGTTCCACAGCTTCAACGATCCCGAACGAGGAGTCGTGTGGGAACTTTCGCTTGGCCTTCTGCCAAAGCATGTACGGTTGATGCTGCTTAGCGCAACCGTAGGCAACGCGTACCCGTTTACCAGTTGGCTTCGCAATGCTCACGACCGCAATGTTGAGCTAGTCGAAGGAAAAGAAAGAAAAGTCCCGCTCTCCTATCGGTGGATCGGCGACGCGATGCTAAACGAACACGTTCAAAGCATGGCGGCCGGCGACGACGAAACCAACCGCGTCCCCGCGTTGATCTTCTGTTTCAACCGTGAACAGTGTTGGAGCGTCGCGGAACAACTCAAAGGACAAGCGCTGATTTCCGGCGATCACAAGAAGCGGCTTTCGGACGCACTTGACGCATACGATTTTTCCAAAGGCGCCGGGCCGAAGATGAAGCAAATCCTGATGCGAGGTATCGGAGTGCATCATGCGGGAGTACTGCCCACCTACAAACGTATCGTCGAGGACTTATTCCAACGTCGGTTGCTTGTGGTCACGGTTTGCACGGAGACACTTGCGGCAGGAATCAACTTGCCCGCGCGCAGCGTTGTGCTGCCTTCGATCATGAAAGGCCCGAAAGACAAGAAGAAGCTGATATACGCCAGTGACGCCCAGCAAATGTTTGGCCGGGCTGGCCGTCCGCAATACGACACGGAAGGCTTCGTCTATGCGTTGGCTCACGACGACGACGTGAAGCTTCATCGATGGCAAGAGAAGTACGACCAGATTCCGGAAGACACCAAAGACCCTGGTCTGATGAAGGCGAAGAAGAAGCTCAAAAAGAAAAAGCCGAAACGGAGCCCCACGATTCAGTATTGGACGGAAGACCAATTCGAGCATCTTCACACTTCGCCCGCCGGCAACCTCGAAAGCAAAGGTCATCTGCCGTGGCGGTTGTTAGCCTACATGCTGGACGCTTCGCCAGACATTGACAAGATTCGCAACCTGGTTGGCCGACGTTTGATGGACCAAAAGAAAACCGCTGCCGCTCAAAAAGAGCTCAACCGCATGTTGGTGACACTTTGGACGGCCGGTTACGTCACGCTCACACCAGAGCCGCCACGAGGTGGTGAAGAAAAACAAGTAGAAGAGGAAGCGAAGCCGAAGAGCAGCGGTTTGTTTGCGGAGTTCCTCGAAAAGGAAAAGAAAAAAGAGCAGCCCGACGAGGGTCCCGCAGAATACATTCCGAAAACTGCCGAGCCGACGGGATCGCTGCAGAAGCTGGTACTCATCCGTGGCGTGAATCCGCTATACGGCGTCTTCCTAGTAAACCAGCTTGGCATTGCGGACGAGAAAGAACGCATTCAAGCGTTCGAGAGCCTACTCGAAATGCCGTACTCGGTCGGGCGAGGCATTCGAGTTCCAGGGCATGAAGAACTTCCACCGGGTCCGCTCGCAACGACGCGACTCGACGAGCGACTGTTACGTCTCGGCCTAGCGACCGCCGAAGAACTGGGAGCTCAGCCGGAGGAAGACGAGGACGACAAAGGATACCGAGGCGGCATGTTCGAAGAGGAACGCGTGTGGGTTCTAACGTTGGGCGACAAATTAAAACGGATTTTCGATCACGACTTCCCTGGCGTGCAAGGCATTCGCATCAATCCGGTTTGGGTCGCGGGCGAGGTTTTGGAGTTCGGCGGCGACTTCAACAAGTACATCACAGCCAAAGGTTTTCAAAAACAAGAAGGCATGATCTTCCGCCATTTGTTACGCATGATCTTGTTGCTGGGCGAGTTTATGGAACTCAGCCCTCCAGATATGGAACTGGATGAATGGAAAACGGACATCGGATCGATTCGCGACCGCCTGGCAGAATGCTGCCGTGCTATCGATCCGTCCAGTACGGACAAGATGATAGGCGATTGACGCGATTGCATTGCCACCTGTGAAAGCGGCAAGGTGATATTGAAGCGACTCTCCAAAACTCCTAAAAGCACGGTCTCAAAAACCGTTTGGAGATGCTTCCTTATGCTTTCGAAAACTCGCACACTGATGCTCGCCACGCTACTCGCCATTTTTGCGACGTCTGCGGCGAACGGTCAAATCACATTTGGTGCTCCAAGGGGTCTTACGCGTATCAGCAGAAATCAATTCCGTGGCAGCGGCCGCGTGGCAAGTCTCAAAGATCAATTGAATTCGGGACTAAAAACTCGTCGCGATGTAGAAAAGCAATTCATCGACAACGTGGTGAGGTTAGTGCAAACCGGTAAGTTGCCAGTTAAGCTCGTCGTCGAAACGATGCAGTACGCCCGAAAGAAACCCACGAAGCACCCGTTCCAATACTTCCAGCGTGCACTCGCGTTACGGGCGGCTCGGTTGAACGTCGCAATCAAGACGGTCTAGGGCCGGCAATATCGCCTCTACGAATCGGCCTGTAAATCAGCCGAACCTCCGGCTCATAATTTCGGTCTTCTTCTCGAACCGGTTTCTCAAACGTACCGTGTGCGATTGAAAGAAACCCGCTCGCTTGGTCTACTTAGAGGCTTTTAACTACGGCAAATAACCCAGGCCCGAACCGATTCTATGTTTCCCACGCTCCCGACGAACGTCAGCTTTCCGAAACTCGAAGAAGACATCCTTACGTTTTGGAAAGAGCAGCAGATTTACGAGCGATCGCTGGAACAACGCGAGGATAGTCCTGCCTTCGTTTTCTATGAGGGCCCTCCCACCGCCAACGGCAAACCACACCCCGGACACTGCCTGACTCGAGCAATCAAGGATCTGTTTCCTCGCTACAAAACGATGCGAGGTTTCCGCTGCGAACGCAAAGCGGGTTGGGACACGCATGGTCTGCCAGTCGAAGTGGAAGTTTGCAAAGAACTGGGAATTCACTCGAAAGAAGAAATCGAAGAGTACGGTGTCGAACCGTTCATCCAAAAATGCCAAGCCAGCGTTTGGCGTTACATGCAGGAGTGGGAGCGTCTCACCGAACGGCTCGGTTTTTGGGTCAACTTGGAAGAAGCCTACGTCACGTACCACCAAAGCTACGTCGAAAGCGTTTGGCACATCCTGAAGAACTTTTTCGATCGGGGCCTATTGTACGAGGGTCACAAGATCGTTTGGTGGTGGGCACAAGGCGGAACGGCTCTCAGCGCGGGCGAAGTTGGACAGGGCTATCGCGAAGTTGCCGACCCCAGCGTCTATGTTCGCTTTCCGCTGGTAGACGATCCCGACACAAGCCTTGTTGCCTGGACCACGACTCCGTGGACATTGCCGAGCAACCAATTCGCCGCGGTGAATCCCGAGTTGACCTACGTTAAAGTCAACGATGAAGAAACCAGTAGCAGCCTAATCGTCGCGGAAGCGTTACTTGAAAAGCTCACGGAGAAACTCAAGCGTGAGCTGGTCGTCGAGAAGACGATGCCCGGCACGGAGCTGATCGGCAAGCGATACATCCCGCCGTTCGACTACTACCACAAAACACTCGGCGACAAGACCGGTAAAACAAAAGCCGGCGAAACCGAACACCTTGCGTGGGTCATTCGCCCTGCAGATTTCGTCACCACCGAAAGCGGAACAGGCATCGTTCACATCGCACCAGCGTTCGGTGAGGTTGACTATGAATTGCTCGCAACCGAAATAGATCGCTACGAACCGGGCGAGGGCCCAGAGTTGATCTGTGCAGTTGGTCCCGATGGAAAATTCACTGACGAAGCGGCACCCTACAAAGGTCGGTGGGTCAAAGAAGCAGACAAAGATCTCGCACGCGATATCAAAGAGCGCGACTTGCTTTTGCTGCAAGAACAGTACCTGCACGACTATCCGTTTTGCTGGCGAGCGGAACAGGACCCGCTGATCCAATATCCTCGTCGTAGCTGGTTCGTGAAAACGACGCAGTTCAAAGACGAGATGCTCGCGAACAACAAAGAAATCAACTGGCTTCCGGATCACATCCAGAACGGACGATTCGGAAACTTCTTGGAATCGAACGTCGACTGGGCTCTTTCCCGTGAACGATACTGGGGAACTCCGCTGCCGGTTTGGGTTTGCCAAGAAACCGGCAAGATGGAAGCCGTCGGTGGTTACGAAGAAGTTCTTGCAAAGCCGGGCGTTCAGGGCACGGAAGTTTGGGACAAAGCGAAAGCAGCGAACCCCGACTTGGCCGAGGACTTGAAAGTCCACAAGCCGTACATCGACGCGATCACGTACGATTCGCCGTTCGCGGAAGGAGCACGCATGAAACGTGTTTCCGAAGTGATCGATTGCTGGTTCGATTCCGGTGCGATGCCGTTTGCGCAATGGGGATTCCCGAACGGGCAGCCCGACAAATTCAAGACGCAATATCCGGCGGACTTCATCAGCGAAGCCATCGACCAAACGCGTGGCTGGTTCTACAGTCTGCTCGCGATCAGCACGTTGATGCTCAGCGACAAAGAAAACAACCCAGAAGGCCTGGAGTTTCCGTATCCCTTTAAGAACTGCATCGTCCTGGGGCTGATGCTTTCGGAATGGTACGAAGATAAAGAGAAGAACGTCTATCTGAACGAGGAAGAAGCCAGGAAGTCAGGCAACAAGTACAAGAGCCTCGTGGGCAAAATGTCCAAGAGTAAACGCAACTACAGCGAGCCCGCCGGCATCTTCAACAGCTTCGGTGCCGACGCACTTCGCTGGTACTTCTTTGCGAACCAAGCACCGTGGACTTCGATCCGCTACAGCGAACGTGCGATCAAGGAGAGCATTCCCGAGTTCCTGTTGCGACTTTGGAACGTCTTCAGCTTCTTCACGATCTACGCCAACATCGACGGCTTCGCTCCCGGTTCCGCGACGCCGTCGAGCGATGGCCAGCTCAACCAATCCGACCTCTCTGGCGGAAAAGGATTCCGTCCGGTTTCAGAACGTAGCGAGCTAGATCGCTGGATACTTAGCGAACTGAATCAAACGCTCGCCAGCGTTACCGAGTCGATGGACAACTACGCGAACTTCGAAGCTTGTCAGAAGATCAACGAGTTCGTGGACGGACTGAGCAACTGGTACGTTCGTCGAAGCCGCGAGCGATACTGGAGCAGCGACAAGAACGATCCGGATAAGCTCGACGCATATTGGACACTATACGAATGCTTGCTCACGGTTAGCAAAGTCATCGCACCGTTTACGCCGTTCTTTGCCGAGTACATGTGGCAGAACCTGACGGTAATCTTCGGCGAAAATGCAGCGAAGAGTGTGCACCTTTGCGACTACCCGAGGTCCAACGCCGATCAAGTGGACGCAACGCTTTCCGAGCAAATGAATCTCGTGCGAGAAATCGCGTCGTTGGGGCGGAGTGCTCGGATGAACAACAAGCTGAAGGTTCGTCAGCCGCTTTCGAAGGTCACCGTTATCTTGGCCAGTGACACGCATCGCGAATTCTTGGAATCGCACTCGTCGCTGATCGCTACTGAGCTGAACGTCAAAGAAGTCGCCTACACGACGGACGCCGAAGAGTACATCAGCTACCAAATCCAACCGAACTTCAAGCTGCTCGGTCCAAAGCTTGGCAAAGACCTGCCAGCGGTGAAAAAACTGCTCGGTGCGGCGGATGGAAATGAGCTCTGTCGTAGCTTGGCGGCGGACGGAAAGATCAACCTGACGCTAGAAGATGGCCGTGACGTCGAGCTGGACGACGAACAGATCCAACGTCGGCTCGTTGCCAAAGAAGGCTGGGCCGCGGCAGAAGGCAAACAGTGTGTTGTTGTACTTTCGACCGAACTGACACCATCGTTGATTCGCGAAGGCTACGCCCGCGACCTTGTTCGCTACATCCAGGATCGCCGCAAAGAGATTGGTTGTGAGTACACCGATCGCATCCGAGTCGGAATTGACACGGAGTCCGACGAGGTAAAAGCTGCGGTCGACGAGTTTGGTGACTACGTCAAAGAAGAGACGCTCGCAGATTCGGTTGCGATCGAAAAAGATAAGGAATGCGAAGCGGTCGACCACAAGATCGGCGACGATGCGCTGCGGTTGTGCGTGTCCCGAGTTTGACCCGCAATGCAGCATCGGTCATGCTGTGCCTAGACGCAAAGGAAACTTCTTTCGATCTAGGTGATCATGTCAGACGAACCTGAAGCCGCCAAACCGTTGCCAGAAGCGACGCCGCGTCGATGGTTTCAGTTCAATCTGAAGACGATGATGATTGCGGTCACTTTGGTCTGCATCTTCTGCGTCGGCGGAATGGATCTTTTCAATACGGCTTATATATCCATTGTGCCGACGGCTCTCGCAATTGCAATCTGGAATGGCAGAGGATGGATACGTCCGTTCGCTGTCTGTGCGATCGTTCCGCACGTCCCAATAGCCTGGGATTTCATAGTCCCAGGTTACTATGATGACGGCGTTTTGGTGATACTCTTCGCGGGTCTCCTTGCTGGTATCACAGGGGCAGCGTTGCATTGCTACTTGCAGAAAGCAAACGGATTCGTTCCAGTGCCTAACGTGCCATACTTGCGAGACTGGTTTTCGAACGACCTTGGCGACAACACGAATGAGTAAAAAAGCGATCGCACATCTTTCGCTCGATCCTCGCTTCAAAGAGCTGATCGAGGAAACGAAGATTCGCAAGCAAACCCGCGATAGTGATGTCTACGCAAACTTAGTTCGCGCAATTGTCTATCAACAGCTCTCCGGTAAGGCAGCAGGTACGATTCACGGTCGGTTCTTAGATCTTTTCAAAGATCGATATCCCCACGCGAAGAAGCTCGTTCAGTTAGACGTAGAACAACTACGAGTGGTTGGTTTGTCTTATCAAAAGGCTGGTTACGTTCAGAACGTAGCTCAGTTTTGGATTGACGAACGCCTGAAGTCCATGGATTGGAAAAAACTGTCAGATGACAAAGTAATCGAGCTACTCACGCAGATCAAAGGCGTGGGAGTTTGGTCCGCCCAGATGATTTTGATGTTCACGCTGAAGCGTCCGGATATCTTTCCCATAGGAGATCTTGGGATACGCAATGCGATCATCAGAAAATATTGCCTGCGATCAAAGGGCAAGGCATTGGACAAGCGGCTACTGAAGATCGCCGAAGCATGGCGACCATATCGCACTCTGGCGTGCGTATATCTGTGGAGTTGGCTGGACAATAAGGGCTAAGGGCATCTGCGATAAGGAAGTAGGATTAGACGATACGCCGACCGAAATGCCGCGGGTCCATGATGGCTTGGCTGCTCGCAAGACCGACTCAGCTACATGCTTCGCCAGGACTATAGAGACTTGTTGATCAAGTATGATTTGGTGTTTGTTCCAGAGGTTGGTTGAAACTGGCGAGTAAGGTCTGGGCGTTGAAGCATGTCACTAAACGAACTATTCATCAAACATGTAGGACCCGGAGGCTTGTCTGGGTGCACACTTCGCGAGTGGTTTGCGCTGCTCAAGCAAAATCGATTCGCCATCATCCCACGCTATTGGCCTCGCGCCGCACTTACAACGCTCAATAGCGCGATGAACTCGATGAAGATGAAGCGTGAGCGACAATTCGACAAGCAAGTGGAAGCGACCGATGTCCAATCACCGTTAATTGTGCTGGGAGTCTGGCGTAGTGGGACGACCCACCTACACAATCTGCTGGCGAAAGACACTCGCTACGCGTTTCCGAATACATACCAAGCGTTGTTCCCCAATACGTTTCTGTCTACGGAGGAAAAGATGGCTCCTTCGCTCGACAGCATGATGGCGCCAACTCGTCCGATGGACAAAGTGAAGATCGCTTGTGCGGAACCTCAGGAAGACGAATTCGCGTTGATTCCGTCAGGGCTTTCTTTCGCCGTTCAATTCGCGTTTACGAAAACGGGTGCAGACTACTGGCGTTTCATGACGCTGCGCAATGCTTCGGGCGCGGAAATCGAGCAATGGAAAGCCAAACTGCACTGGTTTTTGAAGAAGGTGACTTTCAAACACCAACGCCCATTAGTGTTGAAATCACCGGGACACATGGGACGCATCAAGCTTCTGTTGGAAATGTTTCCGGACGCGAAGTTCGTCCACATCCGTCGACATCCTTACGACGTGTTTCGATCCGCGATCCACGCTGGCGAAACCGTTCTGCCGCACTGGACTTTCCAGCGAATCATAGAAGACGAGGCAGCATTGCTTGAACGACACGCAGAACTCTGCGATGCATTCTTTGAGGAAAAAGACCTCATTCCTTCTGGCAATTTTTGCGATATCGCATTCGAAGACCTCGATGCGAATCCAATGGAGACAATTCGTAGCATCTACGAGCAGCTTTCGCTTCCAGACTTTGCTGAATTCGAGCCAACGTTGCGCGAGTATGTGGATTCCCTGAAAGGCTATAAGAAGAATTCGTTGTCCGAACTACCTAAAGCCACGAAGCAGCGAATATCACAGCGTTTGACTCAATGCTTCGAGGCTTGGGGCTACGACTCGAAGTAGCAAGAGGCTGAAGAGCCAGTTCGCCCTTTCCAAATCATTGACGATGCATGCAAGATTGCGGCGGAACTGGATTAGCCCAGCCCGGATGGTTTGTAGCGCTCGGACCGCTTTCCTCGACGGCGTCACTGCGTTCGTAGACCTGTGATAATACTCCAAACAAACTGCGTCGGACGATGAATCCGATGCGTCAAAGGAAGTCGGCGAATCAGCTTCGGAGTGTCGGACCGAGTGGAGTTGGCGATAGCTCGGAAGTATCTTGTGTAATAGGCAGGAGATGATCTGACACTTACTAAAGTGAATGGGGTACATTAGCCGCGTGCTGGCGTCGCGGAGGGCGCAGCCTGAAGCGACGCTAGCACGCGGCGAGCCTCGACGACATGGAGTGTCAATCATGACCAATGAAGAACGGAAGATCATCAAAGCACGAGTCGGAGTCCTGGAACTCGCTCGTCAACTCGGCAACGTCTCGGAAGCCTGCAAGATCATGGGCTACTCAAGAGACACCTTCTACCGCTACCGAGATCTCTACGAGCAAGGTGGCGAAGATGCTCTCAAAGATATCTCCAGGCGAAAACCTATCCTCAAGAATCGCGTCGCCCCGGAAATT
Source organism: uncultured Pirellulaceae bacterium (assembly GCA_964397295.1). Taxonomy (GTDB): domain Bacteria; phylum Planctomycetota; class Planctomycetia; order Pirellulales; family Pirellulaceae; genus CAYNJG01. The sequence goes on along the minus strand of CAYNJG010000106.1, from coordinate 9,804 downwards.
GAGCAGGCCGTGCGTGACATGGCCATCGAGCTACCGGCCTATAAGAGTTCTACCAAGTCGCGCTTCGAAAGAAGATTTACCAAACTATGGAAGACCTGCAAACCGATCTCGATCTATGGATGCAGCACTACAATGTGCAGCGAACTCACAGTGGCAGGTTCTGCTATGGCAAAACGCCAATGCAAACCTTCAACAATTCAAAGCACATCGCAAAAGAAAAAATTCTAAACAACACTCAACTGACATTTGTGGAAGTTTAGGTCGCGGATGTCAGATCAAATACTGGCTACTACATATCTTGCATTGTCAAAGTTCTCAAATTTTGAACTGTTCCGGCGGGGCGGCTGTTTCGCCGCAACTCTTTTTCAATTCGTTTCCGCTTTTTCAAACTTGCCGTTTTCGTTCTTGTCGTTCTTCGCCAGAAAACGATCGATGGCCGCAGCGACGTAGTCCTCGGTGGATGCTTTCAACGGCTCAACGGATTGAACCGTTTGAGCTTGCCCGCTCAAGCAACAAAGTTGACATGACAATGCAAAACGTTGCCGCTGCAATGGACTCGATGACGAAGTTGTCTTTCATGTTTCTCGTTCCAACCGTTCTTTGTCGAGCTGCTGAGCTTGCAGATCTAATTTGCCGTTTGCACCTCGCTGTATTGGAGGAATCCATTATTGTCGATGAGCATAAACCGGTAGGCAGCGACTTCGGCTGGAATTTTTGCTGTCACAGAAAGTCCGTCAGTCGCGATCGTGACAGGTTGTTTCATCCCGAGCAATTTCGTGCCGTGTAACTTGGCGGGTTGTTCTACATCTTCTACTTTCTTACTGCTTGCAGGATTTTTGCCTATTTGCTTTCTTCTTTCGTCTGCCCTCTGGGCAAAGCGTTTCGCTTTCGATCGTGATTTCTTCTCCGACTTTCCGGGTTCGTTTTGGTAAATCACGTAAGCTTCCTTGATCGCCGGTCCGCTACCAACAGAAACCATGGCTTTCCGATCAGCAGCCTCAAAGTTTAACTTGGCAACCGATGCTGGATCTTTCTCGTGAGCTTTATAAGCCGGATTCAGATAAGGTATCTCTGCATTGTTTGCATTCAGTTCTGCCTCAAGCGTTGCCGCAAGACTTTCGACAACTGTTTTGTACGCATCGTCTTTCGCAAGATCATTTTTCTCTTCAAGATCCAATCGCTTGCCGTCTTGGTAAAGTCGATACAGCTCGTAATCATCGGTGTAGTAGCGCTTGTAGAGTTTGAAATCTCCTTCACGAATCGCGGACTTCATGGCGATTTCGCCGTTGTGAGGAAAGTGCCAGAACAGGTGCTTTCGCTCGATTCCTTTGGCGTCGGTTACCTTTTGAGCTGCCCCATTCAATACGGGCGAGATATCGAGTCCACTGAGAGCGGCCTTGCTTTTGGGAGAAATCTTCGATTGAGTCAGCTTGAGAATCGTTGGGAAGTAATCAAGTTGATTAACGAGTCCATCGAACTGACTGCCACCGGCGATGCCTGGACCGGAAACAATCATCGGCACGCGGATCCCGCCTTCTTCGGGGTGCTTCTTACCGAATTTGAGCGGCGCGTTGTCCGACAGAATTTCTTTGCCCCGGATCTCCGCGCCTCCGTTGTCTGACGTGAAGAAAATATAAGTCGTCTCGATTAGTTTCTTGCCGGAGCTGCGCGGGTCGTCTGTTTTCTCCAGGTAATCAACGAGGCGACCGAGGCTCCAATCAACGCTGGTGGTCATCGAAGCGAAGTACGGATTCTGTTGACCCGGCAACATCATATCGCCTTTTTTTGGCGGAAACGGCTGACCAAATTTATCGCAGTAATGCTCAAGCAGTTCACCGTTGCGAGTCAACATTGGCCAGTGAACCATCCAGTGACACATGTTGAGGAAGAAAGGCTTGTCTTTGCTCTCATCCATGAACTGGATCGCGGATTCGGTAAGCTCATCATAGGGATATGAAATGCCGTCTGGGTTCTTGTCACTTACCGGTGCGTATTTCTCTTTGCTAAGCGGATACTTTTTGTCGCCCGCTGTCGCGAAGTCTTTCGTACGATCATCTACTCGTCGATGGATGCCTCGTGTTTGATTCACAAAGTCAAAACCGTAGCTTTCCGACGTCAGCCCAACATGCCACTTTCCAACGTGGCCAGTCCGATAGCCGTTTTGTTTCATCGCGTCGGCGAGCGTCAATACATCGAGATCCAAATGAGACTGAAGAAAAGGAGCTACCAATCGTTCAGTACTACGGCCTGGTTTTGCCGCACCCAGATCAACATGAGTCAGTCTGATCTTGGCCGGATGCTGGCCGGTGATGATGCCGGCTCGGGACGGTGAGCAAGTCGGAGCGGGCGAATAGGCCTGCGTGAAATTCATCCCAGTGACAGCCAGTTTTTTGATGTTCGGTGTCTCGTATGGGCAGGGATTGTCCAAATCATTGACCTCGATATCTTGCCATCCGAGATCGTCAACATAAAAGATAACGATGTTGGGTTGCTCGTCAGCGATGGCTGGTTGTGCAGCAAAGAGACAGGTGACCAAGGTCAGCATCCCAAACATCAATAAGCGTTTCGGTAGTTTAAGAAACATGATTGCTAAAGTCTTTTTTTCTGAGAGTTAAATGAATTTCATTTGGACTACAGGTACGATGAGTTGTAATAGGCAGAAGATGATTTGACACTTACTACGCCAGTCTCGTTGTGGCGATCTGGAAGAAGATGAAGAACGCTTCAGCGCCCAGTCGCAAGACTAGCCCGCCCGGGTTCCGACAACAAGAATCTGACTGAATGACGGAAGAATCTTCCGGCGTGTCGGACCGAGTGTAGTTAGCCCGATAAGCTCGGAGGTCGGAATCACCTCATGCAGTTCGACAGAAACGCTCAAAACATCGGTTTGTCCAACCTCTGTCTCGTGGCGGGTTCGGCTATGCTCTGAGGTTGTCTTCACCGCCGCTGCTTCACGCGAGGACCTAACTGAGAACGACAAGTGTCTTGGCGTATTCATAGAATCGAAGGTCTCGCGCCAGGGTTCCAGTTCGCTGATGTTGGGCACTTCCAGTGAATTTCGGATTGCTTCCTCCACGGTCTCCTGAGCCCCATCTAACTTTGTCTGGTCAACATCGAGAACTCGCTTGCTAAGCGGAAACACCTTTTGAGAGTGCCGCCGTTCGAACGCGTTGCACCCACATACCTTCGTGAGCCAGTGGCAACGACGCTCTCGCGGGGGCGAAATCCGGCACTATGCCAAGTTCGGTTGCAATCGATTGCCAACTTTTGACAAAATGTCTTGGTTGACAAATCAAACGAGGAGCATGGATCGTGAACCGATATGAATCCTTAACTGTTGTGCTGGTCCTGAGTCTTTTCAGTATGGGGGTGTGCGATGACCTGAAATACGACGCCCGGCTTTCAACGTTGCGTCCAAGATTCCGGCGTATTGAGACTGGTCTTCCTGGCAATGTCGAAAAGAACCGTTTGTTGGAACTGCTGGAAGCAGAAGCCACTTCCAACTGGACGTTCGGTTGGCTCATTTACGGCGAGCAAGGATCGCGCAGTGTTAGCGTTGGGCTGTCGTCGGACGATCGGTTGTACCTCGATCGAAATCGTGATCAACAGTTTCAGCCTGGCGAACTGGTAACGGCAAGCGAAGATTCCGTTTGGAACGCAGCCGTAGATGCCGAATTCTTCAGCGAAGACAACACGTACGAGCACTATGAACGGACGTTGTTGATTAGAACCTCTGCCGAACATATTGAGGTCGCCACCTCTGGTGGTATGGTCGGCACCGCCACGATCGATGGCACGACGGTGCAAGCGATTCGGATTGATCGGGACGCGAACGGCCTCTGGTTCGACAGTCAGGATCGAATCCTGCTGGACAAGAACAACGATGGGCGATTGCATCCACTCAGCGAACGACTCGCTTGTGACGCAGTGTGCCGAATCGCCGACAAGAAATTTGCCATTCAAAGCGACCCTCACGGCCATCGCCTTGAACTCGTTGAGCTTTCGGGGATGGGCACTCTACGACCGCTGATCGGCCTCGAAAAGAGTGCGACAATCAAGAGTTTATCCGGTACTCTCGTGTCGCGTGCTGGTGTACGTGTTGCGATTCGATCTGCGAACGAGCCTATCGAATGTCCTGTGGGTGAGTACCGAGTACAAGATCTCGCGGTTGAAGTTGGAGACGACGAGCGGATTTTCTTGTTCCGCTTCGCGACGCTCGGTGGCAAGGAATACCCGATGACGATTGAGCGAGACCAGACGACGGAATTCGACCTGCTTGGCAAAACGGAACTTACAACAAGTCGGGTGAAGCAGAAAGACAAGGCCGAAATAAAGCTGACGTTCACGCCGATGCTCAAGACTGAACACGGATCCTATCTGACCGGCTCCATGCGCGGCACCCAATCGCCAACGCAAGAAAATAGATTGCTCGTTGAGCTGCTCTACAACCAAGATGTCATCGATCGAACGACAACGGGCTTCTCCTGAGGCACGTTCTGTCCGGCCTCCGTGCGAGTGCCAGCGGATCGTGAGCTTACCGAACTTGCTACGAAACTGTCCTTCGATACCGGTCCACTCGCCGGCGTCTTACAGAAGATTGTGGAGGAAACAGAATGAATCGCCGAGCACAAATGGTTCTACTTTTAACGATGATCTGTGCGCCGCTCTCTGTTGATGCCCAGGAAAAAGCTGACAGCGCGAACGTCCTGTTCCAAGGTAGGATTGTCGATCCATCAGGCGTGGGAATATCCAATGCTACCGTGCACCTGGTGGCTGGTGCTGGCTATGGAATGAATTGGTTCGCCGAGTTGAATCCGATTCGCGGTCGAGCCATGACTCAATCGGATGCAGATGGCAACTTCACCGTGAAATTTGGCAAAAGCGATCGCGAACTGACCGTGAATGGTCCCATGTCGCTCGTTGTGTCCGCACCTGGCTATCAACGTATGGTCCAGAGCATCGAGCAAACACGCGTTCATTGTGACGCATTGTTCCTCGCAAGTCTAAAGGCCGAACAAGAGTTAGTTGTGAAACTCACCACGGCAGCCGGTCAGCCGCTAAGCAATGCGAAAGTGTACCCCGCCTCGCATCATGGCATCCTGTTTCCGCTTTGCATTCCGACAACCTCTCAGGGTACCAACGAGGATGGAGAAGTTAAGCTTCGCGAATCCCATCCCGATGCATTGACGGGCCTCGTTGCCGAACATCCCACAATTGGCAAGCAACGCATTGCGGTGTCTCGATCTGCGGACGGTAAGTTTATCGCCCAAGCCGCGTCGACTCGGAAAGTCTTCGGGCGAATTCGATCCACCGACGAGACGCCCATTCCCGGATTAGATCAAGTCAAGCTGTTAGTCTTTTCTTGTGACATGGACAAGTTCCAATACCCCAATACGCCGACGTATTGCGGCTGGGATTTCGTTTCGGTTGCAGCAGATGGTTCGTTCGCAATCCCGCAGCTCTCGGCAGGGCACTTGATGCACAGGATTAGTTGTCCCGCTACGTTCGCCTGGCGCGAAAAGAACGCTTACGAATATGATCGGCTTGAACTAGCGGATGATGCTTCCTATGAATGGGAACTCGAATTCCAAGAAGAGCCGCGGATTTCGGTGACGATCCTTGAAGAGGACTCAGACCGACCGTTGCCTAATCTTCACATCTCGACCTACGACGGACGACTTGAAAATACAACAACGGACCAACAGGGCAAAGCATCGTTCTATCGCATTGGCCCCCGAGCTTCGTACTTTCCTACTGATCCAACCGGCGAGTACTTCTCACAGGATTCGTTTTATCAATACGCAAAGACTCCGCCCATCAACAACGTTGTTGAGTTTCCGCCGTACACCCTATCGCGCCGCGTGCAATGGGAAGGCCGGGTGGTTGACGAAGAGGGCGAACCGCATCCGGGAGCACGAGTGACTTACGAGTACTCGATGGAACGGTTCACGCGTACCGATGTGGTCTATTCGAATTCTGATGGCTCGTTTTCGCTTCGAGGAGTTTCGGATGGCATGGCGATAAAGCTGCACGCCGATACCGATTCTCATGCTTCACAAAAGCACAACGTCTTGCTGCCCGAATCGAAGGGCCTGCAACTGGTACTGAAAAAACAACCGATTGCTGAACCCATCGGTCGGATCGTAGATCTCGATGGCCGTCCGGTGGTCGATGTTGCTGTTGCCGCGAAGCGCATCGCAGTCATTCAGGAAGAGAAATATTCCCGTGAGGACGTTCACGCGCAAGACCTCTACAAAACACCCGTGACTGTACGCACCGATGAAAACGGTCGGTTTGTGTTTCCATCCACGAAGGACTTCAAGCAACGGCTGAAAATTGAACTAAGCGACCCACGCTACTTCTCATTCCGATCGCCGATGATTGATGGCGGTCAGCTCACAGCCGTCCCGGCTGCGGAATCGGGGGTCGACCAGATCGACCTCGGAGAGTTCCGAGTCATGCTCAAGCCGAGTGCGCGAAACGTAGCCGTCCAGGTTCGTTCCGAATCGGGCGAAGCAATTTCGAATGCGAGCGTCGTGCTCGTGGGCGGACGAACGGGAAAAGCTACGGGGACGACGGACTCCAGCGGAACAGCGAACATACCGTTGACCGATGGCCCCTGCGTTATCGCCGTCAAGGCTGAAGGGTATCTGATTCATTTCGGATCGCTGCAGGCCTCGTCAGACTCGCACGAAGCAACAATCGTGTTGAAGACTATTTCCGGTGGAAAATCCGAACAACGCAACCAAACGAACGGTGCGGAAAGCAAAGCAGAATCTAAAGCCGCCGCACAGCGTTTGTTCGCTGACATGGGAGAACCCGATTTCGACAACACGAGTTTTCATCGAATCGGGTTGTATGTTAGTGCGCTCGCTTCGCTTGATCCCCAACAATTTATTGCCTTTGCTTTGAAACATGCGGGCAAACCGGAGTTGGGGCAAAGCCTGCTGGTCTCTGGCGATGCAGTGATCCGTCGCAAACCAGAACTTATTGATGTGGCCGCCGATAGTAAGCTGGTCCCTAACCAATACCTCGCTGGCTTGTACCTCACCGCGGCCAACGCAACCGATGACGAAGAAAAGCGTTTGGATTGGCTTGGCGAGGCGATGGTGGTCACAAAGGACCGCTACATGAAAGCGGGTATTGTTAGCGCTCTGCTTGCCGCGGAAGAATTCGATCTGGCAGTCGAATACACGCAGGAACTTTGGGACAGCCTCACGAATTTGAAGGAACTCGTTGAAACGGACAAACGAGAGCAAAAGATTGGAGATGCCAGGACGGTTGGTCCAGCGATTGCGATCTTCGATCTGGAGACGGCCCATCGATTGATCGAGCTAACTGGATCGGAAGATGAAATCGAGCAGCTTAAGACCCAAGCGACTTTGAATTGGGGACTGGTTCATCGAGGCAAACTGCTCGAAAAGCTTGATGGCAAAATCAACAGTGCTGGTGTCGCGACGTGGGTGCGACGCGCCGGCAGTTTCAATCGCCTTGGCTACGAGGGCCTCCCAGGCGCCGAGGAAATCGCAACGCTGATTGACGAACCAAGCACGCGTTTACAGTTCTTGTTGTTGCACGCCAAGCTCACCTCCAGTCTGCTTTTACGGGAGCGTTTGCTGGCTCAAGCCGTCGATGCCATCAACCGATCGAAGGTTGACGCGAGCACGCTCTGGTCAAGTTACCTCAACTCTCTCACGCAAGAGGAGTCGTTCATAGAGACGCTTCGACCATCCATCAAGGATGAGATTGTCTTCGCTGCGCTCAAAAATCTACCGCCGAAAATGGAGGGGGAACGGACGCATGGTATTCTGGCAAACGCTGCACGCATTGTTGCTCTTCGAGGTCCCCATCTGGGCCGGACGCTGCTTGAGCCGGCCTTCCAAGACCGAGGCTGGATGTTTGGGCGATTCAACTTTGATCGTGTGGCGGCGACCAATGCCGCCGCGAGCATCGATCCCGCTTGGGCCATCGAATTGGCTGACGAACTGTGTAAGGCAGAATATCGTCATGATGTGGTCGATCGACTTGAGCTACGTTCTGGCATGATCCAGCAACTCATGAAATAGCCCAGATTCGTCTTCATAAGAAGCCGAACAAAGTCGCTCAACCGCAACCATCATCATCAATGATGGAGCCAGTTGCTTATTCATCTGGTTGGACCTTCTTCTCTCCAGTCTTTGCAACCAAATCGAACACTGCAGATGGCAAACTCGAGCTAGCGTCTGTTGATTTCTTGGCCTGTTTGGTTCAGGCGCAAAGCGAGGACGAGTTTTCCATAGACTCGTCGGTGAGAACAACCTCATACAACTCGGTTGCGAGCTTAGACGCTGAGGTTGCATCAACACATGCGGCTAAGAAGATTCGCTAAGTGCAAGCGGTCTCTCCGCTGGTAAGAGACCGATGAGCTTACGAAAAAACGCGAATCTGCCGAAGCTTGTCCAACTTCGGCGTCGAAGAAAATGGCCTACGGAACAGAGGGGGAAAACACCTCGGCGAGTTACCAACAAGATCCCGCCCCGGCACCACGGGAGTCATTCTGCCAAAACCCGATGTGACTTTTTGGGCGGCAAAGGTCCTGCTCATCGCGTCGCGTCTGCCGGCGATGTATTGCACGAGCACAGCAAGTGGGCGCCTAGGGCTAAGGTAACTTCGACGGCAACGGTGAAATCAACTTCCCCGATTTGCTTATCCTGCTCAAGAGACCATCAACTTCCCCGATTTCTTTGCTCTCTCCGCCAACTTCGGTAACGTCGCCGCTGCCAACACATTGGCCGCAGCGTTCCCGAACCACCAAAGCAAGCATCGCTTTGTTCGGTTATTTGGGCTGATCGGCTTTCGAAAACGACAGGGTGCACAGCACGCCTTACGTAATACGATTAGCGGAACGATTTTCGATAACAACTATCTCATCGCGATTAGCAAAGGCGGAGCTCGGCACGAATAGGCGTAAATGGACACGAATTGTTCGCGCAACAGACTCGTCTATCTACGGGGCATCAGTATTGATGGCCAAGCGTACTTGGCGAAGCAGGTTTCCCGCACGGCATTCGGGACGCTTAGTCAGACGATTCTTCTCCGCGGGTTTTGTCCAATGCTTGAGCGTGTAGTTTGACTGCACGCTGGGTCCGAACGTTTTCGTCACCGAGTATCTCGACGTAGATGTCCACGGATTCTCGCAGGTGTTTTTCAGCTTCGATTGCATCCACCGTCAGCAGTTGCGCACCATATAGTTTGAGCGCTAACGCCGTTCGAGGCTGACGGCCGTACGCAACTTGAGAGGAGTTCACTGCTTCTTGCATTAGTTTCAGCCCGCGCTCAGGCCGTTTCGGATCTGCCGCGATCATCCGCCGCGATAGGTCGAGCTGCAGATGCGTGACAACGGGGTGATACTGGCCCAGCGCGGCTTTCATACTCTTGATGACTTCTTGTGTTTCGTTCGCCGCTGCTGCAGTTCGCCCGAATTGCCAATTCAGCGTGGCGGAAACCGCAGTGAGAGCCAACTTGCCGTATACCGCGCCAGTTGCCGGATCACCTGCTAACACGAGGCCCGCTTGCATGAGTGCTGCCTTCGCCTCTTCGGGTCTGTTGCGGACGCGAGCGATGATGGCTTTCCCGATCAAAGCCAGAGCGAGATCTTGCGGTGGCGGATCTGGTTGGGCCTTTCTAATTTCGAAAACCTGATTGATCAATCGCTCGCCTTCCGAATTCCCTTCGCCGTTGAGGTTGCTTTCTAAAACGATGAAGGCAAAAAATAACTTGTTCGTTGCTCCTCGCGGGTCCATCTCGCCGTACAGGGCGTCGAGC
>CAYNJG010000105.1:0-22608 GCA_964397295.1 uncultured Pirellulaceae bacterium | reverse complement strand
GCATGCCCTTCTTTGCAAGTCGCTGCGGTGGAGACTCGGTAGCCCTGCTTGGACAATAGATGGGACAGGATTTCGGTTTGTGTCGCGTCGTCGTCGATCACCAAAATGTGCTCGAGTCGCGCCGGCAAAACCCCGCACGCCTGACCTTCGACGTCGGTCTCAATCCCAGAATTTGGATCGTCTTCCATTAACATTTTTGTCCTCTACTTTGCGTGCTGATTTCACGCATCATGCCTGCGTAACCCTACCCTCGGTGCGAGGAGAGTCAAATAAGATCGCCTGCTTCAACTAAGGGAAGCAGCCAGGCCCTACCGATTACAGCGATGGCGCAGGCAAAGCCGATAATTGACGCGCCGGCACACCTGCTACTCCGACTTTCGCTTCGGGTGATTCTCGTACCAACTCTCGAGAGAGTCGAGCTTGTCGGGACTTTGCCGAACGATTTCTTGAAACTCGGCTTCTGCAGCTTTCAAGTCACCAAGCTGCAGATTGCACTCAACCAACAGATGTCGCAAACCAATGCTCGTGGGAAAACGCTTCCTACCTTCCATTGCCAATTGCTGACAACGTTTCCAACGCTGCCTCCCAGCGTAAGTACGACCGAGGCTGTACCAGTACTTCGCCATCCACGGATTGATACTGATCATGTGTTCCCAGTGTTTTGTCGCCTCCAACAGTTGCCCCGTGCGGGAATACGTATCGGCGACAAAAAGCAGAGTTGCTTCGCGATTCGGTTCTTGTTCGAGAACTTTCAGCGCAACGTTTAATGCATCGTCAACGCGTTGCTCCGAGACGTAGAGCTCGGCCAACGCATCGGCGGCCTCATAGTCTTGCGGATTCTCTTCCACTGTTTTTTCTAGCGCCGCAACGGCCATTCCGAAGGTCGCGTCGCCCATGATGTCCGGCTGCAGCATCGCAACACGGAGTATTGCGATCGCTTTGTCACGCGCAGCTGCACCTGACTTGGTCTCCGTGTCGAAAGCCTCGGGAAAAGCAACCAGCGGCATACCTGCTTTTTCGACTGGAGTTATAGGTCTGCGTGCGGCCGGATTTCGCGGAATAGAATGGTCAGTGACTGCCGCGTGACGAATCTCGGTTTCGAGCTTGGGCATATGGCAGGATACGCAGTTGTCTTCAGCCGAAATTGCGATTCGTTCCGCCGATTCCAATTTGCACGCTTCGCCTTCGTGACAGGCAATGCACTTTGCGCGATAAAACTGCACTTTTTCAGTCGCGGTTGGCAGTGAATGAGGATCGTGGCACGAAATACATCCAAGCGATCCCGAGCTCTGGGTGAAACACTTGCTTTGGTACATCTGTTCGACGTGGCCCACAAATTCTTTGCCATCCTGCTGGAGGGTAAAGATCGTGTAAGCCGAACTGAGTGGATTGCCAGCGTGAAAGTCGTGCAACGTCTTGTTTGGCTTCAGAACTCGGACGGCGCCGGAAAGATGGCACTGCTGACAAACTGCCTCGCGCAAGTCTGGCGAGAGCTTTGCGGGATTGACGATCGTGTCCGCCAACGCTTCGTTTTCCTGCGACGCGATATGCGATTCGCCGGGCCCATGACATCTCTCGCAGCCAATCACATGATGATGAAACACAGGAGACTCGAATTGATTCGACGTGTTAGCAACCGCGTGTGCGCCGTCTGAATGACAGTACAGGCACTGTTCGATCACGGGTCGATTAAATTGCGAATTGTTCTTTTCATAGCCGGGCGAGAGATCCCAAATACCTTTCGCGGGATACCACGTCATGGGAGACATAAACAGATAGCCATCGCGCTCAACGAGGTACGATTGACCGTTCTTCCCCGAACCAATCACGTGCGTAACCGGAACGTCCATCGCCGCAACTTCTTTGTCACCGGAAATCCGACCTTGGTGATGAAGCCAATGTTCGCCGTCGTTTTTTAATGCATAGCGATATCCGTCCGCCTCAAACGTGGCTTTATCGGCCGCCGGCATCGGATCGCTCGCTAAGACCGGCGCCGCCGACTGGCCCATCGAGTGCTTTGCGTACGAAGCGGCGATGTCCTCGTGGCAGCTCGTACAACTTTCACTACCCACGTAGCCTTTCGACACAAACCGATCATCAGGCGTCGTGCTCGCGTTTGCGGTAACTTCCGCGTCCGTGGCTACTTGAGAGGTCGAACCGGATGTATCTGCTGCTGGATCTATATCCTTGGATTTTTTACACCCTATGACAATCGCAAGCAGCACGAGTAGCAAACCGATACGCAAAAGCCAGCCTCACCGAAGTTAGTTTCGTTGCTGCCAGTCTACATTCGACATGGACGACAGTGCTAACTGCAATGCGTGCGTACCCGATTTTTCGTGACCTTGTGCGGCCAACGCCACATAAAGCTGATGAGCCAGCGCCAAGCCTGGCATACACAAGTTCATGCGTTTCGCTTCCGCCAACGCAATTCCCATATCCTTAATGAAGTGCTCGACAAAGAAACCTGGATCAAAGTTGCCAGCAATAATTCGCGGCCCCAGGTTCGAAAGCGACCAACTACCAGCGGCTCCTGATGCGACGGACTTCATAACGGTTTCTAGATCTAAGCCAGCGCGATGTGCGTATAGCAACGCCTCGCAGACGCCGATCATGTTGGTAGCGATCAACGTCTGGTTCACCATTTTCGTATGCTGGCCGGCCCCGGGCCCGCCTTGATGCACGATGGTCTTGCCCATGATTTCGAAAAGCGGCATCACCGCGCTAACGGCATCATCTTCTCCACCTACCATGATCGACAGCCGGGCCTCCTTTGCGCCGACATCGCCGCCAGAGACTGGCGCATCAATGCCGTGTGCGCCTTTTGATTTCGCAATCTCAGCGATCTCTTCGGCCAACGACGGCTGGCTGGTGGTCATGTCGACCACAATATTTTTGCTCTCGAGACCCGCAATAACGCCATGCTCGCCCAAGATGACTTCTCGAACGTCCGACGGAAAACCGACGATGGTGAAAACAACGTCGCTCGCTTCTGCGACGGCCTTCGGCGTATCCGCCCATACAGCACCGCGTTCAACCAACGCGTCAGCTTTGCTTTTCGTTCGCGTATTAACGGTAGCCTTGTAGCCGGCGTCGAGAAGATGGCCGCACATACTTTGGCCCATGACGCCGGTTCCGATCCAGCCAATCTTCGTTTGATCGGGACTAATATTCATACTAGACGCGTCCTGAGTTAGATTTCCGGCCGTTTGAAAATTTCAGTCGCGATGAACATCTTTTTCACGCTATCTGGAGATTTAAACAATTCAATGAGTTCGTCCGCAGTGCTTGGTACATCGCCGTCTTTTTGCCACGCTTGACTGTCCGTTCCTTCGGCGACTTCGCTGGTACTTTCCGTGTGGTCTTGGTGAGCTATGTGTCCGACTTGGTGATCGAACACTTCCTCCAAGTGGTGTTCGATGCGCTCGTCAGCCATCTCGACGGTCTCGGCGAGATGTGCGTCTCGCTGGCTGATGGAGTCCTTGCCGATGTGCTCCTCGACATGAGATGACAGCTCGCGAGCGAAGTCTTCTCCTGGTTGAACCGGCGCGACATCGTGTGTTTGCTGCGAAAGCGTTCGGATTGGAGCTCGCTCTTGTTCCATCACCACTGCTTCGACAGGTGGTGCCGCAGCGCGGGAGGCTGGTGCGTCACCGCGTGCCTGACGCAAGAACTCTTCGATTTCGGATTCGATGCTCTGGGTCTGCGGATTTGCGGCCTTCTGTTGAGCTCGACGGCGACGCTGCTCGGCTTTTTGCTTGGCTTGATCGCCCTCACCCACGAACTTACTCAACACCGAAAAGCCAATGATGGCCAAGGTGATGAGCAAGCCAATGATGTCGCCGATATCGGCAAAGAGCGGATTCATTTAATTGACTTCTTGTTGACTAAGACTTTTTGCCCGCGATCGATTTTCTCATGTCCGTGTCAGCCTGAACGTTGATGAGCTTGTAATAGTCCAAGATGCCGAGCGTGCCGGAGCGGAAAGATTCAGCCATAGCCTTAGGAACTTGTGCCTCGGAATCAACCAACTTCGCACGACTTTCTTCGATCGCTGCGACTTCCTCTTGCTCTTGGGCAATCGCCATCGCGCGTCGTCTTTCTGCGGTTGCGCGAGCAACTCGTGTATCGGCCTCTGCGCGGTCGGCTTGCAATCGAGCACCAATGTTGTCGCCGACATCGATGTCAGCGATATCGATCGATACGATTTCGAACGCGGTTTGAGCGTCGAGTCGCCGGGCCAATACCGCTTTCGAAATCACGTCTGGGTTTTCCAAAACGCTTTTATGGTTTGTCGCCGATCCAATCGCACTAACGATACCTTCGCCGACACGGGCAGTAATCGTTTCTTCTGTTGCACCACCAATCAGTCGTTGCAAGTTAGCTCGAACCGTTACTCGGGCTTTCACTTTCAACTGAATGCCGTCTTTTGCCACCGCATCGAGCGTCAGACGCTTTGAACCTTTGGGTGGGCAATCAATAACTTTGGGGTAAACGCTTGTCTGAACAGCTTCCAACACATCACGACCTGCAAGGTCAATCGCAGTCGCTTCCTGGAACGTCAGCATGATGGTTTTCGCTTTGCGGGCTGCGATCATCGCGCGAATGACTTGCTGGACGTTTCCACCAGCAAGGTAGTGAGCTTCCAGTGCCTTACTGGTAATGCCTGTCGACTCGTCCAGACCCGCCTGTACCGCCATGATTTTCGTTTGAGTAATGATCGTGGGATTTACTTTTCGAAAAGTCATCCCGATTAGATCCCAAATCGAGATCCGAGCTCGGGTCATCTTCGCTTGGATCCAAAGTCGGAAATATCGCATGAAGACGAAGAATGCGATTAGCATCACGACTACGACGATGATGCCGACGACAATGCCGACAGCAGCAGGGATTTGACCGAACAGCATGGGGGTACCTCGATACAGCTTAGTTGCAACCGTGGTGGTATCTCAGGGACCGACAAAAGTCAACCCAAAGCTTCCTCAATCACTGGGCGATCTGCTCCGATTAACCCAACGCATCTTCGAATGGGTCGTCCAAAATGTCTTTCACTGGCTTAGACAGAGGACTCGGAGCCACATCGGTTCCCCGATTTATCTCGTTCGCCCGCTCTTCAGTTACAGAACGCACGTTGAGTATTCGACCGCTGGTGATTCTTGTAACTTCAACCCAACTGCCTTCTTCGATCGCACCTTCAGCGAGTGCGTCGAAGCGTTTGCCATCAATCTCTACTAGACCACCAGGCATCATCAGCCCCAATGCCTTGCCTACGCGTCCGACCATCGATTGCATTTCCGATCGATCGACAAGCAAATCTTCTTCTTTCGGCGGTTCGACCAACATCAGCTTGCCAATCGTCGAGTGAGGCCACCAGCGAATCATTTTCATAATCACAACGGTTACGATCACGCCCGTGACAGCCATGAAAAGCGTGCCAACCACGAGGCCGCCATAGTAGTACGCCATCACAATGGCACCAACTAGCGAAGCGACCGCAAAGATCCCCAAGATGCCCGCCGACGGCACGAACGCTTCGCTGGCGATGAAAAGAATGCCAAGCAAAACGAGACCGATCGGAATGAGATACTCTCTCATGGGTTAGCCCTAAGCTCCCACCTGCCGAACGATGATCCGATTTCCCACGACCTCCACGACTTCGATGGTCGCCGACTTTTCTACCGCTAAGCCGTCACTAACGACGTTGTAGAGATCGCCATCAATGTCCGCCTTTCCGGCCAGCGAAAGCGGCGTTGTCGTTCGGCCTTGCTTGCCCACCAGGTGATCGAAGTGGACAACTGCCTCACGACGTTTTAATTCTTCAGCAGCCTCGCCCTCGGCCGGTGATAACATCATACGGTTGAAGAAAGGTAGGTTCGCTAAGTACTTCTGCAGAAAGAATGCGCTAATGCCAACTCCGCCAAGCGCCGCGGCGACAACGAGTAGCGAACTAGGAAGTTGCCTAAGTTGATACTCGTTTTGCGGAATCACGAATGTCTGAGTCGCGAGTACTAACGAGGCCAACACCATGATGCCGCCGCCGAGCCCGAAAATGCCGAAGCCCGGTAATACGAGAACCTCCATGCTGATGAACACGATTCCCGATATAAACAACAGCACCTCCAGCCAGGCAGCAGTGCCGTTGAGAAAATTGCTCCAGAAAAACAGCAGAAAACAAACCGCTGCGACAAACCCGCCTATTCCCAACCCGGGAGCTGACGCTTCAACGATAATGGCGAAGAATCCGATGAACAGCAAACCGGCCGCAACTTGCGGCGTAGCGAGCGCGACGATTAGTTCCTGCGCCCAATTAGGCTTGAGAACCTCCGGCGCCTCGTCCAATTGATAACGCTGTTGAAATTGGTCGAAGTCCGAAACGACGTGGTGTGCCAGGCGTATTTCACCAGCCTCTTCACCTGTTAGCTGCAGGACGTCTCCGGTAGGAGAAAGCTCTTCTTGCCGCTCCCATCGATCAGGGTCAATTTGCTCGGCCAACTCTTCTTCGCAGAAGTAGTCCGTGATGTTGGTTTCCGCGAGCTGGTATTCGCCCACCTCTAAGTCTTTGTCCAGCATCGCAATCGGAAGCGACCATGCTCGATCTCGACCGTTCATGATTTCTTGAACGGCGATCTTGGCCGTATCTAAGTCGTCACGCGACATCTCGCGCGCGCCGCTGCCGCCGATAGTTGCGTCCTTATGCATGGCCAGCTGATCACAGGCCATGGCAATAATTGCCGCGTCCGACAACGCTTCGGACCGAACGTACGCAACCGTGCGAACCTTCGTTGACTCGATCCCGCTGATGTAATTCGCCAACCGCAAACTGTCTTCGACCGAGCCGCCCGGACTGTCGATAGAAACGCAAACGAAATTCACGCCATCATTGCTACCGATTCGATCTTCAAGACGACGCATGACTTGTTCAACAGTGACGGAGTTGATGGGACCATGCAGTTCGATCTGAATCGCGTTCCAATCGCCGCCGAGGAGTGGATCAATCTCTAAATCACTCGGCGGAACGTTCAAAGCCGCCGCGAGCTGTTTTCGATCTTGAGCCAAATGACTTACGAACCCGTAGTCTAAACGTAGCTTGTCACCCGAGAGCAATCCAACTTCGCCGACGGGAATGATGGTGTCGATCTTTTGAACTGTTGTCTCTGCCTGGATCGCTGCGACTTCCGAGTCGAGCGCAAAACGCGTGCCCTGGGCGGTCGTTAAACGGCGCACTTGGACTTCGCGATCAAGCAACCCAACAGCGACGGCGGATGGAATCGTACGACGCCGATCGGCAATCTCGCTATAACCTCGGCGCAATGTTTCGTCGATGTTGCTTTCGTCCACCCCCGCGTCGCCAATCTGCGCGTCGGGGTGCATGATGATTTCTTCGCAAGCAAGCGCCACCAAAACTGCATGACCGCGGATGGTCTCCGGAATGTAGGCGACCATCCGAGCCTTACTCGTTTTTTGACTAGCTAAGAAGCGAGACAGATCCAATGCGCGCCCAAACTCGCTACTTTCGCCCGTGCCGGTTGCCGGAGGTGCAAATTCAAGGACGACGATGGGTCGTGAGGTGGAATCAGGAATGTTAGACAGAATCTGTTCGATCGAGCGGCGAACCTGAGTATCGACCGTACCTTGAATTGGCAACGGGACCTGAACGAGTCGCACAAATGGCGTTTCTTCTCTGTTCGCAACTTCGTCGACGAGATCCGCCGCGAGGTCTTCGCGAACTTCTTCCGTCTCAGCGGCTGTGTCCTGTGCGCAGCAGTTGGACACGAGCAACAAACAGACTGCCCAGTAAGAAAGGTAACTGCGCGTCACGTCCAGCATGGAATTTGGTTCCGCAAAAGTGCGTTGTTCTCCGTTGTCCGTAATTATAGGACCGGTTGGTTATCTAGGTAGTCAATTCGTTTTGCGGTGCGAATTCTTCCCACGAAACACGGGAAACAGCCAGTATTACTAGGCAGCCCGACTGATTAGCCGGACTTTCTGGCGCTTAACGACGCGGAGACGTCGGCCCCTTCGCTTGTTGTGGCCGAGCTCCTTGAGGCTGAGCTTGCGGAGCATTGGGATCATGCACGACCAAGTCCCAGCCCCTTGGGACTTTCGGCGCAATGAAGCGATTCAGAAATGCGCCCACTTTGTGCTTGGGCGAGTTCGCCGTCATGTCCTTGAAGGCATAAGAAGAACGCCCCATGTTGTTCAGGTCGTAAAGAACCATCTCGGTCGGCAAGAATTCTTTGGCGTCGAGACTGATGCGAACTCTCGCGTAGGTTTCGCCACGCCGTTTTGGCAGGAACTCCAATTGATACGGCGCTTCGGCGTTTTTCTTTTGAATCTCACGAATCCAATATCGTTTTTTTATTTTTTCCGCTTTGGCGCCGAACATGAATGGCAACGGACCTTCGGCAATCGCTTTTCCCTGCATCTCAGGCGGAAGTTTGATCTCGTTCAAATTCTTCTGTTTGTGGTCGTATTCAAAAACCGAACTGCCAGTGCACACCCAATGCTCCCCGATCGCGTCAACGCTTTCCGTGAAGGGCCACTTCTCGCCAGCTTTATCCTTGGCTTTGTCATAGTCATAAACTTTGTCCTCGCGAATCATGCCTTTGTCGACAGCAGCGTAGCGAATCTCGCCGGTGCTGAATGTCTTTGCTTGATTCTTTGGACCAAACACGGGATCGTAGACCCAACGCCCAAACACCGTGCTAAATGTTTGAATGCCACTCGTCTTCTTTTCCCAATGGCCAAGCATCGCGTCGATGCGACGTTGCTGGGCCTCGGATAGCTGAAAATCTTTTGGAGGGCCAGCGGGTGCTTGTCTGGCTTGTGCGTTCGCAATCTGCGCATCGACAATCTTGCCGCCGGGTTGTTGCCTCGTAAGAGGTCGACCACCCGGTTGAGTTTGGGCGAGTCCATCCGTCGCCTGAAAACACATCAGCAGGAAGGCAAGAAACGAGAACGTGGTTCGTGCAGTTGCAAACATAGTCATTCCATCCTTGGAAATCGTGTTTAGGAAGCGGAGAAGTCTAACAGCTGCCTCGTGCTCCCCCAAGCCAGATTGGCTGTTGCTAGCGTGCTGCGTTTCTCGTACAAGTACCTATCAGTACGCATATCGTGGTTAGTTGGTTCTCAGGTGCGAAGCATTGTGAATGATGTAAGCCGAATTTAGATTCACGATGCTCTGTCCACGGTTGATGCTGGCGGCCACCCAATCCATGCGGTAATTTGCAGCTATGAAGAGTCTAGCAAGCATTGAAATCGACCAATCCATGGACTGCGTTTTTGAACTCACCAACAAACGCATCTCAGAAACGATGGAATCTTTGAAATCGTTCTGCGAGAAACGAACGACACACTCCGCATGACGAATCCTGTCCTTTGGATTTATGAAGATTCACCCGAAATGCAATTGCGGCTGCGTCCGCTGCGCGAGCACTGGGAAGCTCGAGGCCCTGGGATGCTTCGGCACTTGCAAACGCTACTACCTTGGATCGAAGCGCCGTCGCGAATCGATGTGCATCTGGTAGAACCCCAAAACGGTGGCGGAGGTTTTGTTGCAGAAGACGAAATCAGATTCGAAGCCGTACTCGCGAACCGACATCCTCAGCTGCCGGAGATCGTGCGCCTTGCATGGCTTATTGTCTGCCAATCAACTAAAGCGACCGACATGCAAGCGCTCGCGTTGATTCCACCTACGCTTGCCAGCGCCGAATACGTCGAACTGTCTCGTTGCGATGAAGCAACAATCGAGATGGCGATGTCCGAATGGTTGTCGGCGTCTTCTGCTCTCACTGGATCGAAGTTAGTCCAATGGTGGAACACTGCCAATGACGCGAGCGATCAAGCAGCTTGGAATCGACAGATCGAAAACCTGTCGTAAGTGCAATATCACGCTACGGCATTCTGGTAACAGTAGTCAAACAATAGCTGCCATTCGGTCTTTGCAACTTCTTTACAGAACCTTGAGGATTCGCTGTTGCCGCGAGCAACGTCCGCACACAAATCAACAAACGCGTACGGATCCCAACTGTTCGATTGAACCAACGATTGAGCCGAACCATCGAGTTCATGCTTTGCCGCCAAGTCGATAGTGACCTCAAGCAAGTCTTGAAAGATCTCGTGCTCACCAACACGACGATACCAATACTTTGCGTTCGAGTAATCGGGCTCACGCCGGTGCATGATGCCGTGCCAGTAACTTCCCTCGGGCGAATGGATATCTTGGCTGATCGTATGTGACTCATCCAGAAAATCGTGCCACAACCAGAGCCCTGACAAACAACACTGTGCCATCTCCATCGACTGTATGCCAGGAACAACATCTTGCACGGAAAGCTGCTTCAACGACGCGCGAAATGGCTTATTCGGCACACCCGGCCCCAATTCGCAGAGTCGGTCGCCTTCTAGCAAGTTTTCGACTGTGTTTCCGTATGAGGCGGGGTCAAATGAAAACATGCAAATTGGTCTCCTCGGCCGAGTTGTAAGCGTCGAATCATTGTGGGTGACTGCCCCGTTGATACAATAGTCGACAAAGAATTTCGAGTCTGTTTCCATTCGTTTCATAATCTGATCTAGCACGCTGCCATGTCCGAAGAGCAACCCAAACCGCCCGTCCCGAAGCAAAAGCGATCCATCAAAATCGGTTCGCAGCGACCCGGCGGCTATGTGCCCGATGAACCCACGGAAAAGAGAACTCAAATCCCATCGGTTCCGAAAAAAGAAAAGCCGAAGCAAAAACCAAAACCCAAGATTCACACAGCGCCAATTCCTTCGGCCGCTTCGCCAGCAAAAGACGATGTGGCGCCCGCCCCGGAAGTGAAAGCCGAAGCAGAAACACCAGCACCAACGGTTGCTGTCGAGCAGACGGCGGAA
Source organism: uncultured Pirellulaceae bacterium (assembly GCA_964397295.1). Classification (GTDB taxonomy): domain Bacteria; phylum Planctomycetota; class Planctomycetia; order Pirellulales; family Pirellulaceae; genus CAYNJG01. The sequence goes on along the minus strand of CAYNJG010000105.1, from coordinate 11,736 downwards.
GCAGTCACCGCGGCGGCAGTCACGCCTGAAGCAGTTGTTGCCGAGGCTCCCGTGGCAGAACCAGTTGAAGTACCCGCAATGCCGGACATCAACTTGGAAATGTCGGACGAAGAATTGGAGCAAGAAATCGCCGCCGCCATGGGCGCGAACGTCGAAAACTTGATGGCCGGTGAAGTTCAACCAACCGACGAAGACGAAGTCGCGGTCGATGGCCGCTACAAGGCAACGGTTGTAAAAATCTTCCGTGAATCGGTGCTGTTCGATCTACCTGGCCCGCACAACGGTGCGATACCACTTCGCTACTTCAGCGAACATCCCGAACCTGGCACGGAATTCGAAGTCATCGTTGTTGGCTTCTCCGCAGAAGAACAGATGTACGACTGCATGGTTCCCGGTGGATCGGTGGAAGTGCTCGACTGGAGTGATGTTCAAGAAGGCGTCGTGGTTGAAGTAACCATCACCGGTCACAACAAGGGTGGACTCGAATGCGAAGTGAACAAGATTCGCGGCTTCATACCGGCTAGTCAGATTTCACTGTACCGTGTTGACGACTTTGAAGAGTTCCTCGGCAAAAAGATGCAGTGCGTCGTCACCGAAGCCAAACCAGAAAAGCGCAACTTGGTTCTCAGTCATCGTGCTGTACTAGAACGTGAGCGAGAAGAGGCACGCGAGAAACTTCTCGCCGAATTGGCGATCGGCCAAACTCATGAAGGCACCGTAACGCGCATCCAAAAGTTCGGTGCCTTTGTCGACATTGGCGGAATCGATGGACTAATTCATATCAGCCAATTGAGCTGGGACAATATCCGGCATCCCAGCGAAGTTGTCACTGAAGGACAACAAGTCAAAGTTCGAATCGAAAAACTAGATATCGAATCTGGCAAGATCGGGCTCTCGTACCGCGACCTCTCGCATCATCCGTGGGAAGGCATCGAAGCTAAATACCCTGTGAACGAAATCGTTACTGGTACGGTTTCGAAACTCATGGATTTCGGCGCGTTTGTGAAACTAGAACCCGGTGTTGAAGGCCTCGTGCACATTTCCGAACTATCGCACAAACGTGTGAACAAAGTTCATCATGTTGTCGAAGAAGGCCAACGCGTAGAAGTCAAAGTCATGTCGGTCGACGCTGAAGCGCAACGTATTGGTCTTTCGATGAAGGCCACGCAAGCAGGAGCCGACTCTTCAGACGGCAACGCTGAAGCGGACGAACCAATTGTCAAACACGTTCCCAAAACACCTGCAAAGATGTTAAAAGGCGGAACAACTGGCAAGCAATCCGACGGCGATAAATTCGGCTTGAAGTGGTAGCGTTCGTGCCAAGCGACTTACTCCCTGCCGCCACCAAATCGTGAAGCCAACGAGTAGAGCATGATCACGGCGCCCGACGAGAGCATGCTCCAGGGTGCCCATTCTGGTGGACTAACTGTTCGTGATGTCGCGACTGGTGTGGATACGGTTCTTTCACTAACTTGAAATCCGTACTCATCGAAGACCGGTTCCGTGACAACCTGTTCTTGCGGCTTCACCAGAAAACTGTCTTCCGCAAGTGTCGCGTGGTCCAATGCGAGAGACTCAATGCCCAGCATCAAGAGACCGGCACCGATTGCCAAAAAAATCGCTCGCCACATATCCACACACCTCGGTACGAAATCACAGATCCCTAGTTGTTTGTTCGAACCGCCAACATGGGTGACTGCAGATAGCATTCAACAGACTGTCCAACCCCGAGGTTTGGAATTAGCGTGACTACCGCACAAATCGTTAATTCGCGGGCATTATCTCGTTACGGGAGGTTAGCGCAGACACATCGGCCCGGCCCAGTCGCGCAAGAAGAGATCCGAAAACGGCGATTGCCCGCATATATTCGTCCCGTCAGTAAACTTGTTGCCTGCACTTAACCGATCTAAGATACCGAGCTTCAAGTCGGACTTGCGGCTGTCCGATGGCTATTGAATTGTGGGTGCCGAGTTTGAAACGGCGCGAAGTGTTAACTGAATGTCATTCATTCGTAGACCTCGTCCTATAATTGGCTGGTAGAGCAATGACTTCATGCGAGGTACTGGAGCTTGGTCGATAAGCCCAAAATCCTATGCGTTGGGGATCCCTCATCACGGACTGGGGAGGTGATCGAATTCCTTCATCAATCTCACGATGTGGTGGAAGTCCATAATTCAGTCGAAGCACTCGCTGAAATAGTGCAAGGTTCGTTTTCTAGCGTTCTCGTTTTCTCCGAGAAGATCGAAGAACAATTCCAAATCGAATCGTTGCTTCAAAACGAACGCATCCTCGGCGGTATGCCTGACGGAGTCGTTCTACTCGATCGAAAGAATACGCTGTTGTGGGCCAACGAATGCGTATCGAAATGGGCGGCTACCGAAGGCGTTCTCGGTCAAAATTTCTATGAGGTGTTCCAAGTTAGCGGCGCAGCGAACTCGGAGATGTGTCCGTTCGAAACGGCATTCCGCACGGAACAAGCTCGCTGCACAACCATCCGCTGCGACGATAATCGCTACTTCCAAGTCCACGCCGTACCGATCGCAAGCGCGGACGATCAGATCTCTACCGATACACTCATCGTGACGATTCGCGACGTCACATCGGAAACGCTGCAACAACAGAAACTGGCTGCAATCCACAAAGCTGGTATTGAACTGTCGGATCTAACGACTGAAGAAGTTTTCGAAATGGAAGTCGAAGATCGAATCGAGCTTCTCAAGTCGAACATTCTTCACTTCACCAAAGACCTGTTGAATTACGACGTGGTTGAGATTCGCCTATTGGGCGAAGAGAACGCGGACCTGATGCCGTTGCTCTCCTTCGGTCTTCAAGAAAGCGCAACGAATCGACCACTGTATGCCAAACTCGAAGGCAACGGCGTCACGGGCTACGTTGCAGCAACCGCGAAAAGCTATTTGTGCCAAGACACGACGAAAGATCCGCTGTATCTCGAAGGCTGCAAAGATGCCAAGAGTTCGATGACGGTTCCGTTGATTCAGCACGATCAAGTGATTGGCACATTCAACGTGGAAAGCCCCGAACCCAACGCATTCCAAGAAGGCGACCTTCAATTCTTGGAGATCTTCTCGCGTGAAGTTGCGGCAGCACTGAACACACTTGAATTACTCGTTGCACAGCAAGCAAACACCGCGCAAGCCAGCGTCGAAGCAATCCACCGCGAAGTTGCATTGCCAGTCGACGAGATTTTGAATGACGCCGTTAACGTCATGGAAGGTTACATCGGCCACGAGCAAGGCGTCGTGCAACGGTTACAACGCATTCTTCAGAACGCTCGCGACATCAAACAGCTCATTCACAAGGTCGGCCAGGAACTTGCTCCGGCCGAGGCCGTGCCGCCGCAAACGGCTCAACTGGCAGAACGTCAAGCTTTGCTTCGGCGCAAGGTCTTGGTAGTCGATGCCGACGAATCGGTTCGCATCGCTGCCCATAGTTTGTTAGAACGATTTGGTTGCGTCGTCGAAACCGCCCACACCGGCGACGAAGCGGTCTTTATGACACGAAACGTAGGGAACGACCGCGGCTACGACGTGATTATCGCAGACATCAATTTGCCCGACATGTCAGGCTATGACTTACTGTTAAAACTCAGGGAAATTGTGGACCCGACGCCTTTAGTGTTGATGAAAGGCTTTGGCTACGACCCCGGTCATGCGATGGTCAAGGCTCGCCAGGCAGGATTGCATCCAAAAGCAGTCCTCTACAAGCCTTTCCGTCTTGATCAATTACTCGAAGTCTGCAAAACCATCGTAGAGGCGTTCGGTGATCCAGTTACCCAACAACCTTGATCAGTAGCCAATCCGACACGACTTGGCGGCCTTCCGAATTTGTCCTTGAGTGTCTCTTCCATTAATCAGTTCGTCTCCCTCCTTCGTTTCGATGCACCATGAAGTTCGTACTTGCTTGCATCGCGTTGTCTGGCCATTTGGCTTTGGGAACGATCATCATCAATCGCTTGCACTCGACCGCACTCCCCTATTGGTGCATCAAGCTCATTGATTTTGTTTGGCTCATATGGCACATGCTCGCACCGGCCGTTTGGTTGATCTGGTTTTTGGATGCAGAGCGACTCGGGCAAGTTTGGCCACTTTTTTCACCACTGATTTACCTCCACTTGGTTTTATGCTCGGCGGCGGCGATTTCACTCATCCCCGGTTGGCTGAAACGGAGTATCACGCGACAGATTTCTCCACTGCAGCTTTCCAACGACACGCAAGTTTTGGACATGCCGAAACTGATCGGCCACCGTCCCATTAGGTCGAAAATCATTCGACTGGTAAGCCATCTGCCACTCAACGAAATCATGCAGTTGCACGTCAATGAAAAGACGCTCGTCGTGCCACGTTTGGATCCGTCTTTAAATGGCATGACGATCACGCATCTATCGGACCTTCATTTTACGGGAACACTTACCAAAGAGTTTCACCACGAAGTTGTACGCCAAGCCAATGCGCTAAATTCAGACATCATCGCGATCACGGGCGATCTGATCGACAAGACAGAGTGCATGAGTTGGCTCGGCGAAATCCTGGGTGAGCTGAAAGCACCACACGGTGTCTATTTTGTCCTTGGCAATCACGACATCCGTGTTCGGAACGAGACGGGCGTAAGAACCGCACTTACTGAAAAGGGTCTCGTCGATCTTGGTGGGAAATGGGTGCAAGTTAGTTTTCGGGAACGATCGATCATCCTGGCAGGTAACGAGTTGCCATGGTTCCTGCCTGCGGCTGATATGAGAAGCTGTCCAGAGGTAACAACGAACTCACCTTTGCGAATCCTACTCTCGCATGCTCCCGATCAGATTAAATGGGCCAAACGAAACCAGATCGACTTGATGCTAGCGGGTCATACGCACGGAGGACAAATCCAACTTCCAATCCTGGGCCCTGTGATTAGCCCCAGTCAGTACGGCGTCCGTTATGCGTCTGGTACTTTCTACGAAGAACCAACACTGATGCACGTGAGTCGCGGAATCTCGGGCACACGTCACATTCGGTTTCAGGCGCCGCCCGAACTTTCAAAACTAGTGCTTGTTCGAGATCCCAAAGATGTAGCCGCACCAAGCCACTAGTCGTCCGCGACGACACTCGTCAATCGAAACACAAGACTCGCGACCAAACCCATCGCGGAAAAACACGTCAAAAACCAAAACAAGTGTTGGTGTCCCAGCTCGCCAGGCGACTTGTCTAGAAACTCTCCCATGACGGGCCCCATAAAGATGTCCGGCGTGTAACCAATGACCGATATCAAACCGATCGCTGTTCCCGTGATCGCCAACGGAATCTTTCCTTCTTGCATCGCAGCGAAATACAGAGAGCGAATTGCGTAGACTCCAACGCAAGTCACCAGAAGCGAAAGCCAAAACGTTACGTACGTTCCCTCGTCGATCACGCCCGACGCAATTACGACGGAACCAAGCAGCATCATCGCGAAACCCGCGATGATCCACGTCGCTGACCGACTCCGATCGGCGAGAAAGCCCGCGATGACTCCGATGACAGGCCGAACGTAGAGCAGCAGAGTTCCGATTTGGGCCGATCGCACGTCGTCAAACTTCATCACATCCGACGCAAAGAGTGTCAGATCATCGGTGGTCTTGTAGCCAACATAGCCACACAACACGATCGCCATCAGCAGCCAAACCGATCGTAGCCCCAACGCTGAACCAATACCCGTCATGGACAGTGCTTTTCGATCCGTTGCGTTCGATTGGCTGTCGTTCGATTCCCGAAGAAAAAACCAAACCAACGCGCCCACGACTGCCACCAAGCTCGACGTGAAAAGTATGACGGATCGGAATCCAATCTGCTGTTCTTCTAACGTGGCCTCAGAAATGTCCTCACCCATGGTTGTTGCGAACAGGAAGACGGCTGACGAACCAAGTAGCGCCGAGACCAGTCCTCGGCCACCATCCAAGAACCCAAAGGCCCGGCCTTGCTTTTCGTCGCCACCCCACTGTCTCGTGGCTTTCAACATCGCAGCCCAAAACAAGAAGATCGTTGTGAAACCCCAATAGCCGTATACGATCCGCATCACCGCCAGTGACGGATATGACGACACGACAAGTCCTCCCAGTGCGGTAAACCATAACGCGGCGGCCATGAGTTTCCGGGGCGGAAAGCGATCCGCGATCGGTCCACCCAATAAGTAGGACAATAGGGCAACAAAGCCGTATGTAGAGAAGCACGCTCCGATTTGCTCGTTGTTCATTTCGAAAACGGTCAGAAATGTCGGGCGAAATATTCGTGGTAAGACGAACGGCAACAAGAAAACCGACTCACCAGCCAAAATCAAAAGTAGGATCGTTGGATTGTTCCACAACCAATTGGCGACGTGCTTGATGATACCTTTCATATTAGTCGCAGGATTGCCTTCGTTTCGTAAGCGAAACTTCGTTTCCAAGTTCGTTGTATTCAACGCCATCCATAAAGGTTCGCATCAACAACATTCCACGACCGCTCACCCTTTCGATGTTGTTGGGGTCGGTTGGATCTGGAATACTCGAAACGTCGAACCCAGGTCCCTCGTCTCGGATTCGAAAAACGGCGACCTCTTTGTCGACTTCAGCACGAATCACTATGCGACGATCCTTGTACGGCGACTCATTGCGGCGTTTTTCTACCAACTCATAGAATTTGGAATCGTCGTCTTCGCGAAGCTCGGAAGGCACCTCGAGGTTGCCGTGATACATGCTATTCAAAAGCGCTTCTTCCAACGCAACACCCATCCGTGTCTCTTCGCCAGCGTCGCAAAGCAGCCCAAGCCGCTGTGATGACTCTTGCATGTATCGAACAAACGGACCAATCAGACTGCTATCGTTCGATAGCACAAATTCGCTCTGCCACGTAGTGAGACACTCGAGAATCCGTAATCTGCCGTCGCGAGCACTAAGTACCTCAAAGACGCTATAGATCGTCTTTAGCAGTTCAACGTCGAGCAGTCGAATTGGCACGTAGGTAGTCGCCCCTGCTCGTAAAGCTTGCAAGGCGAGGTGTTCGTTACGCTGAGACGTGAGGATGACGACGGAAGCTGGTGCGATGCTCGTTTCTCGCAATTGCGGTAAGAAGTCGAGACTAGCGTCCGGAAGATTGGTCAACACGATCGATTTCGCGCACGCCATGCTTTCCAGATCCATGGCGGAATTGGCAGTCTTCACCTCTAGACCTTTTTGATCGGCGAGGATTCCATGCACCGCATTGGATACCGATGGCTCGTCAATAAAAACGACCACTTTCTTCATTGCTAGCCACCCTCGTACCCGATACGGGAAGAATCCCAGTAATCTAACCTCAATCTCGAATTGTACGCATTTTTGGTGCGTCCGTGCTGTCACATCACGACGGTTTTTAAATTCCTCTGGCCCTACGCAGGTAATTTCTATTGCTGTTGCGAAACCGATACCCGACAATCCCGCCCCGCAAACGGTCGATCCGCATCTCTTACAAAATCGCACACTTTTCTTTGTTCAGAAACGCCATGCACATCAACTCTGCATTTTTCGGGCTCGTTTGTTTGTTATTGATCTCGCAGACCACACCGGCTCAGATCGTTCAATTCACAAATCAACCCGCTCAAATCAACGATACTGCAAATCAAACTATCGAATGTGATCTCGATGCAGAGAGAACCATTCGGCAGCACAATCAGGTTGTGGACAGTTCGAAACAGCAACTTCGTCGTGAACAAGTTCGAAGCGTTTCCATTTTAGAAACCGTGAAAGGCAACGCCACTCGCGCGAAAATCACCTATGTACAATCTACGACCAAAGTCAAAGTACAAGACAACGCGGTCGCCGAAGCAAAACAGCCGATCGAGGGAAAAACCTATTTGGTCGCGCGGGCTGGTGAGCAACTAATCATCACGGACGAAATCGGACAGCCGATCTCGGAAGAGGAAAGCAAGATCTTATTGCCGCAACTCAATTCGTTTGGCAAGCCGAATCCGTTGGCTCAATTTTTGCATGGAAAGCAAATCAAAGTTGGTGATTCGATCGATGTCCCGGATGAAGTTGCCGCAGAATTGTTGGGCCTCACTGGCAACGCGGGGAAAACCGATCAACTGGCTCTACGACTCACAGCAATTAAAGCGGACCACGGCGTGAACTGCGCGGTGTTCGAAACATTACTGCGAAGTCATAGCGACGAGAGTTCGATCAGCTTGCTGATGAAAGGCGAACTGATAATTGATCCAAGCACGTGTCAAACACGTTCCATTCAGATGCACGGTCCAGTTGCAATCTCGGAACGACGGGGGCCTGCGCAAGGTCGGTTCACAGTGAGCACGAACGGATCACTGAAGGTAGCGGTCAAAAACGAACACCAGCCAGCGACAACAGCCGCTCGTCAAACAATTCGACGATAAGCGACAGGTACTACTGCCGGTCTGACGCCGCTTCCAACTCGGCATTTTGAAACTTCGTCAGGTCATTTTCGTCAGGCTCTACGGCGTCGCTTTCTTCTTCGTCTGCCTTGGACCCCTCATCAGTCACTTCTTCAGTCGACTCCTCTTGTCCGAGGCTGTTTGCTTTTTCAATGGCTTGCGGCAACAGCTTGCGAATGTACTTGGCAGGCAAGACTGCGCTGAACTCGCCCCCTGAACCACTCTTTTTGCGGATGCCCATGCCGACGTACTGACCTTCGAGGTTGAAAGCAGCCCCACCAGTCACCAGCGTGCTCGTGCTGTAGAGCTTTCGGGGACGCTTGATGATGGTGCTGACTTGCCCAACGCGAACCGATGGCTGAAAACGCATCGACTCCTGGGCCCGACTGAGGAAGACCACATCATCTAAATGATTCAGCTCGATGTCCTGATTTATATCGACGGGCTCACAGGACCACGAGCCTACACTATCAGCATCTTGATCAAGCGCGACAAAGGCGAGATCAAGATCTTCGTCGTGAAGCACCAGCTTGGCATCAAACTCCTCACCTGAACCGTCGACCAACTTGATCTCCTTGACTTCCGTATCGATCTTGATTCCCGTCTTCTGCGCTCGTGTTAGTCCTTGGATATTTGGATCTGGCTTTATTGTGCGATACGAAGTCACCAGCAGGTTTTCCGAGATAACGGTTCCGATACCGTATGAACGCATCTCCCGATTGAGGACTTGTTTACCCTGCATCGACGCTTCAAGCTTGACCAAACCCCTCATTCCATAAATCTTTGAGTTGTTGGTCTCGAACACCTGACGCGCCGCAGCCTTCGTGTCGATCTGCGCATGACTCACTGCCTGAAAACAGACAAACGGACACAAAAACAGAATGGCAAATAGAACTTGGTTCATGGGAGGCTCTAGTTCTCTAATGAATTACTTACGTTTTGTCGGGCCAAACGGGGTGGATTTCAATGTACCGCGTCTGACCGCTGCGATGAACGAAAAGCACAACAAATTCGTCTTTTCGTTCGGTGATGCCATCCATGATCTGTTCTAGGTTCTCAAGCGACGAAATGGGTTCGTCGTTGACTTCTTGAATGATGTCTCCGCCAGCCAAACCAGCAAGTGCAGCCCATCCTGCCCGTTCGACGGTTTCAACATAGACACCAATTCGTGCCTCGACCTCTTCGATATTGGCGCGAGAAAGTTCACGTGCCGTAAATTCGAGCGATTCGTCTTCGTAGGACTCGAACTCGGACGTATCCGTTGGAGCCGCTTCCAAAAGGCATTTGATTTTTGTCGCAGCGCCGGAGCGAACGATGTCGAATTCGGCCGTTTCGTCAACGGGATAGTCGCGGATCATGCTCTTGAAAACTCCGTTGTCTTTCTCTCTTTCGGCTCGAATCACTTCGCCGTCGACTTTCAAGAGTACATCACCTTTCTCGAAGCCTGCTTTCTCTGCTTCCGTCCCGGGAAGGATCTGTGTCACTCGAACACCTTTCTTACCCTTTAGCCCCAACGCCTCAGCCAGCTTTCTGGTCAGCACTTGAGTGCTCAAGCCAATCCATGCTTTTTCTGCCGCTGAAGATTTTGAAGCGTTAAGCTCTTTTCCAATTTCCACCACGGTCGCATAGAGTTTGTCGTCGCGTTCGAATTCAACAAGAGCCGGAACCGGAGCGCTAGGCTTGGAAGTTGATTCGGTAACCGCCACTGCTTCTGATGCTTTCAAAAGATCCGAGATGGTACTGGTCGATTTCCCTCCCACGGTGAGAACAATGTCGCCACTTCGCAAAGGAGGCTTGGCATCAGCGGCAGGACCGGCGGGAGAAACACTCGAGACCAGAACCCCATCGACATTGTCCCTACTCATTCGGATGACGCTTCGCCGGGTCAAATCTCGAACCGTTACACCCCACGATTTGAGTTCGATATCGCTACCTCGGGCCTTCGAGCGAATTTCTGTTTTCAGCGTGACCGTTTTCGTTTTGCCTTCGCGAAGAATCGAGACGTTCACTTCTTTTCCAACCGGAGTACCCAAAACGACGCGATTGAAAAGTGGAAGATGCTCCCGAGCTTTCACGTCGATAGGAACGTCGTCAAACGCCGTAACCACGTCGCCCGGTTTGATACCAACTTTCGCTGCTGGTGATTCCTCGTGCACACCGGAAACCAACACACCGTTGACACTCTTACTAAAAGATTTCAGCAGTGGTTGCGCATAAATACCAGTCCACGATCTTTTGACAGTCTGGTGTTCTATCAGTTCGTCGACCACGTAGCTTGCGATATCGGCGGGAATTGCTCCGCCCAACGACCCAAGGCCGATCTCATTCACGCCAATGATCTCACCTTCAAGGTTGACCAGGGGGCCGCCGCTGTTGCCAAAATATATTACTGCATCATGTCCAATCCAACGGACCAAATCACCAACTCGCTCACCATCCTGGGTCATTGCGCCAGAGTTTTGCGGAGTAATCATCTCCATATTGGCAACCACGCCGATAGTCACGGATTGCGAAACACCAGCCGGGCTTCCCATCGCCAACACGGTATCGCCCACTTCGATGGTTTCGATGTCGCCAAACTTTGCAATCGGCAATGGCCTCAGCTGCTCCGGAACCTGATCCATGTTCAGCTTAATGATGCACAAGTCCGTCTGCGGATCGGTTCCTACAAGCTCCGCATCGACTCTTGTTTTGTCCGACAGCCGACACCAGATCCTCGTTCCTTTACCTGCAACGTGATGATTGGTGACAACATACCCATCGGGATGAATGATCGTACCGCTTCCCGTTCCACCATATTTTTCCATCCGGCCGGAACTGGGCCGAGTCGCAACAACGTGGACTCTGACGAGAGCCGGATAAACTTTGGCAATCGCTGCATCGATCTCGGCCTGGTTCGACTCCGCCGATTTGTCCTGAGCACTTGCTGTTTCAAATGCTGTACCGGAAAAGATGATCAAAGCGGCGAAGAGGCCAAATCTGACTGAGTGAGATTTCATTTTGCAGGAACCAGGAGACGCAAGACTAACCGGTTAATTTTATCACATCGTTGGGCTCAAGGTTCGGCAAAACACTGCCCAGCAAGAGTGGTAACGATCCGCCCAATAAAATGGCCTACCGCGATGCTGACCGTATACTTCGCTGTCTTTCGAAGAGTATTGCCAACAAATTCGACAGGCGAATTGTCGGATGGAGTTCGCTATGCTGGCGATATGTCGAACTCAGCTCCCAATCAAACGAACGGATCGACGACCTCAGAGAGTCTCATTCGGCGCGTGCAGCGTGATGACCGTGTGGCGTGGGAAAGGCTGTCGCAGTTGTATGGTCCGGTCGTCTATC
>CAYNJG010000104.1:0-22997 GCA_964397295.1 uncultured Pirellulaceae bacterium | reverse complement strand
CTTTAAGCTCCATCAAGGGCGCCCACGTTTGAACTCCAGCATTGTTCACAACCAGTCGAAGTCGAGAGTTGCTGGCACTCGTTAATTCGTCGAGTTCTGCGAACATGGACTTCACATCCGCCGAGTTGCCCACATTACCCTGAAGTACCCACGCTTGCTGATCCGCTTTGCGGACGGCCATCGCGGTCTCTTCCGCTCCCGCTTCGTCACCATTGTAGTTGATCGCAACGTCCCAGCCCGCTTGAGCCAGACCGATGGCGATCCCGCGTCCAACACCTTTGCTGGCGCCCGTTACCAATGCTGCCTTCGCATCACTCATTTTGTTGCTCCATTGTTTCGCTCGGACGTGTCGGCGTAACATCAAAGCGATGAGTCTACGCGCAAGTAGTGGTGGCTTCTAGATGAAGCAACGCACAGTCGAATCAAGCAACTCGCACCTGTGCTCGGTGGTAATTTCGACAACGTATGGTTTCAAAAGCAAAAAATGCCTCCCATAGGAGTGCTTCCTGCGCTTTTCTGTTGGTTCTAGAAGATCTATAATCGCAGACAACGGCGACCAGAAAACCAACAGAAAATTACTCAAAGGGGAAATCAGATGCGACAGACAACAAAACTGCTGGCTGTGGCGCTCGGCACCATCGCGATGTGCGGCGCGCTAGTTTTTGCTCAAGACGAAGAGAAGAAAGAAGAAAAGGCCAAGGCCAAGCACACCATCAAAGAAGTTATGAAGGGAGCCATGAAGGGCGGTCTCAATAAGAAGGTTGCGTCTGGCAAAGCAACACCAGAAGAGAAGCTTGCGTTGCTCGACATGTACGTGAGCCTTGTCGAAAACAAACCACCAACTGGTGAAGAAGGTTCATGGCAGAAGCTCGCTGGCGGAGCGGCACTTGCGGCAGCAAAAGTTGCTGTCGGGCGCGAAGGAGCTGAAAAAGAGTTGAAGGCAGCTACCACTTGCAAGAGTTGCCACGATCCACACAAGCCAAAGAAGAAGTAGCCCAAAGCTCTCTTATCGTACCTGTACAAGCTCGATGCGATTCGCATCGAGCTTGTTTCTTGCTCAGGCGGAGTTTAACTCCTTCCCGCCGGGCTCTCTCAGCGGCATCCGCCCTATCCAATCTCCCAGTTCGCCCAAATTCTTGATTGGCGCGAAGATCTTCCAACAAATCTGAAAGTTCCGGCTGCCTAATCGGTTTCCCGATGCTACGTTGTGGTGTGGAAACAACCTCAGCGCCGACCTAACCATCACAATCAGATTGACTTCTTGCCATGCGTTTCTCTCGTTCATCCGGAATCTTGCTTCACCTTACTAGTTTGCCAGGCGGGCACGGCATCGGAGACATGGGCGAGGTGGCTTACCGGTTCGTTGACTTTCTTCAGCGTTCGGGACAATCGATTTGGCAAGTGCTACCGCTTGGGCCGACAGCTTTCGGCGACTCACCTTACAGCAGCTACTCAGCCTTCGCTGGCAACCCGCTGTTGATTGGCTTGACCGCGTTGGCTGAAGAAGGGTTGTTATCCCAAGACGATTTGGGAGCAATCCACTACGAAGTTTCGGATAAAGTCGACTTCGAAACAGTTAAGAAACAAAAGAGCGAATTACTGAAGAAAGCCTTTGCCGGCTTTCAGACCCACAGTCGTTCGGCCGCTTACGATGAGTTCTGTCAACAGAACGAGTGGTGGCTGACGGATTTCGCTCGATTCACAGCGTTCGCGAAGCACTTCGGTCACTCGGATTGGAGCCAATGGGAAGAACAGGTTTCTCGCCGCGATGAAGCGGCCCTGCAAACATGGGATGCGACATTAGCCGGCGAAATGGACTACGCGAAGTTCTTGCAGTTCGTGTTCTATGCTCAGTGGAAGCAGCTTCGCGCTTATGCCAATGAGCGTGGCGTCAAGATCTTCGGTGACATGCCGATTTTCGTGGGCTACGACAGTGCCGACGTTTGGGCGAACCAAGAGTTGTTCTTTCTCGATGAGCACGGCAAACAGACTGTCGTTGCTGGCGTTCCGCCCGACTACTTCAGCGAAACCGGCCAGCGATGGGGCAATCCGCTCTACAATTGGAATACTATCGCCGATACGAATTACGCCTGGTGGACGAACCGCTTCCGACATGCGTTTGAGAATTTCGATCTGATGCGAATCGATCACTTTCGTGGCTTCGAAGCTTACTGGGAAGTCCAAGCCGACTGTCCAACGGCGATCGATGGTCAATGGCAAGCGGGACCCGGAGCTGCACCATTCTTGGCCGCGCAGGCTGAACTCGGTAAATTGCCGATCGTCGCCGAAGACCTCGGCTTGATTACGGACAAAGTTCACGAACTCCGCGACGAGTTGAACTTCCCCGGCATGCGAGTTTTTCAATTCGGATTCGATACAGAACACGATCCCTACCATCGTCCCGAGGCTTACCCGGATCATTCGGTGGCATATACGGGAACACACGACAATGAAACGATCGTTGGTTGGTTCAACCAACGAAAAGCGACTCGATCCGAAGAAGGCCAGCATGATGATCTGTTGCTGGATCCCGTTGTTTCACCGGAAAGCACGTCGCCGCACCTGGACATCATTCGTTCGGTCTTTGAATCGTCTGCGGAGATTGCGATCGTGCCGATGCAAGACTTGTTGGGGCTCGATAACCAGTCACGAATGAATACGCCGGGCGAAGCGTCTGGTAACTGGGGCTGGCGTTGCCGTCCCGAACATCTCTGTGATGCTGTCTCGGCCGAGCTCGTTGCGATCACGGAAGAATCAAATCGCCGAGCCACCACGGCAGCCGCCGTTTAGTATAGAAGCGGTAACGGCGCGAGCCGTCTGGCGAATCGCCATTGGCGACGTCACAGACCACGCGTTGCCAAGTCACAGGCCGCGTCACGCGAGCTATCTACCGCCGGACGCGTCGCTGGAGCACCTTCGCTCTGGCCGCTTCCAGCCTGCTTGCCCAACGGCCTTGCTTTGGCGTTACAATATTGGTCTCTCGAAATTGCACCAGAAAGAGGATCGACAATGTCGCGAATCGTTTCCGTCGTTTGCCTTTGGACGCTATTCCTGTCTTGCACTTTTGCAGCCGAACCTGCAAAAGTCGTTCTGATCGCTGGCAAGCCATCGCACCCGCCTGGAATGCATGAATTCAATGCGGGAGTCCAACTCATGAAGAAGAGTCTGGTCGATTTCGAGCACCTGGATGTACATCTATCGCTGAGCGGATGGCCTGAAGACGAGACGATCTTCGAACGCGCCGACGCGATTGTGTTTTACATGGACGGCGGTGGTGGACACGAAGTGGTTCAAGAGGAAGGTCGCCGGCTGAAGATGGTCGACGAGTGGGCGAAGCAAGGCGTTGGACTGGGCTTCATGCACTACGGCGTTGAAGTTGTAGCGGAACAAGCTGGAGACGAATTCAAACGCTGGATCGGGGGGCACTACGAACACATGTTCTCGTGTAATCCGATTTGGGAGCCGAAGTTCTCAACGTTGCCTGATCACCCAATCACGCGTGGCGTCAAACCTTTTACGGCAAAAGACGAGTGGTACTTCAACATGCGATTCCACGCCGGTTTGAACGCGGACGTCAAATACGCAGAAACCGAAGATCTGAAGTTCTGGCCCATCTTGGTGGCGACTCCCTCAGACGAAGTTCGAGATGGTCCGTACGTTTGGCCGCAGGGTCCGTACGAGCACGTTCAAGCAACGAAAGGCCGAGCGGAAGCGATGATGTGGGCCGTCGAGCGAAAAGACGGCGGCCGTGGCTTTGGCTTCACCGGCGGACATTTTCATGCGAATTGGGGCAACGACGACTATCGCAAGACGGTTTTAAACGCGTTGGCCTGGATTGCCAAAGTTGATGTGCCCGACAACGGCATCGAGTCCGCGGTAGCGAAAGAAGATCTCGAGGCGAACTTGGATCCTAAGAAGAAACGATAGGACCAATGTCCACAAAACTACAATTCACCCAACGTGCAGCTTGGCTGCTTTCATTGGTCATTCATTCGTTGAGAGCAGAATCTAGCGGCGCCACGTCGGCTTCTTGCGACGTGACTTGGGATTGTTGGGAAGCTCTTTTTTCGGCGGCAGGCGGATTTCTTTTTCGACAACTTGGATCGAAGTAGCTTTTTCTGCTTTGTCGATCTTTGTACGCACGATTTCGCCGGTGCGAATGAATTCGACATAGTCGCCGATTTCGAGCTTGGGGTAGCGTTTCTCGCCGTAGACCGATGACTCATCGAAAATCAACTCTGATCCGCCGCTGTCAGCGGAAATGAAACCCTGTCGTGTCTTGTACAGCAACTTGGTGACAAAGCCTCTTTCTGTTTTTCCGCGTGGCTTGCGCTCGCGATTTCCTCGGCCGCGATCATCTTCTTCCTTGGGAAGTAACTCTCCCTCGACTACCACAGCGATCGCACGCGGTTTTTCAGCGTCGAGATCGGCATCGTAGGTCACCGTCTGGCCAACCGCCAATGTTTCCAAAGGATAGTTGATCGCAGAGTTGTGAAAGAAGAGGTCATCGCCGCCGTCGTTGGAGGAGATGAAACCGAAACCCTTTTCAAGGACGATGCTCGTGATCACGCCCGGTTGTGGATCCTGGAGCTTCGCCGCTGGCTTATTAGGTGCTGGCCCGCCCTGCCTTCCTCGCGACTTTTGGATTCCGCTTAAGTTTGGGAGTAGCTTGCCAACAATCCGGACCGCCGCCGCGCGAGGTTTCTCAGCCTCTTCATCAATTTGGAATTCGACCTGCTGTCCAACCGCTAGATGGTCCAACGTGTAGTTGATCGTCGCGTGATGAAAGAAAACGTCGTCGCCGCCATCGGACGGTTTGATGAACCCGAAGCCCTTGTCGGTAACGATGCTTGCAATTTCGCCCTCGACGGGATTTTCGAAGTCCGCTGCCGGTTTATAAGGGCGTGGTGGTCGAGACGAGCGCTGTTTGTCGTCTTGCTGTCGTCGCGGACGATCCGCTGAACCGCTGCGTCGCCCGCCTTGAACGACCACATCCATTGCTCGAGGCTTTTCAGATTTCGCGTCAACCTTGAAAGTGACCTGTTGTCCTACGCTCAGTGACTCAAGCGGAACATCCACTGCCGAATGGTGGAAGAACAAATCTTCGCCACCGCCCGTAGGTTTGATGAATCCAAAGCCCTTGTCCGCAACGATGCTTGCGATTTCACCGTCCGTCCCACTTCCCGAACTAGCTCCAGCTCTCGCGGAGTTGCTTGAGGATCGACGGTCGGCTCTGTCATTTCGATTTCGGACGGATGGACTCGCACTTGGCGTGAGTTTCTCACCTTGGATCGTCAGATTCATTGCGCGGGGCTTCGCAGCTTGAGAGTCAACCTCGAACGCTACCTCTTGTCCAACAGCCAGGGATTCAAGTGGACAATTGATAGCCGAATGATGGAAAAACAGATCTTCTCCACCCTCGTCTGACTGGATAAACCCGAAGCCTTTGTCGACAACGACGCCTGCGATTTTGCCGGTTGGCATGTACGGTGACCTGATAAACGGACGCTTTACAATCTTTCCGTTGTACACCACGGACCGCTGTGGCTTAAGGGCTTGTCAAAAGAACCGCGAAGGCCAGCCAAAACCGTCCAATATGCGAAACGAACCGAGGTCGAATCCGCGGCGGCATTACAGTAAAACTAACGGATCGTTACGTGAGATTGGAGCTGCAAAACATGGCTGATGACGAATCGAAAATGGAAAACGAAGCACCACGCCGAAACTTTATGGTTGAGTTCTGGGCTGTCGCCATCGGCGGACTCGTGGGTGCCGTTCCATTTCTGGCGGGCCTTGCGGTCTTTTTGGATCCGCTTCGAAAGAACAAAGCATCGGCTGGAGCGGAGTTCGTTAAGATCGCTCGCTTGGACGCCGTGCCAGACGACGGAGTGCCTCGTCAGTTTCCGGTTGTGAAACCACAAAAGGACGCGTGGACCTATTCACCGAACGAGCGAATCGGAGCAGTTTTTCTGCGTCGTGAAGCGGGTGCCGAAACCGTCGACGCCTTTAATGTCGTATGTCCGCATGCGGGGTGTTTCGTTGGTTACGACAAATCGTCGAACGTCTTCCAGTGTCCGTGTCATACGAGTTCCTTCCACTTAGACGGTTCCATTATTAGCCCAAGTCCAAGTCCACGCGGCATGGACAAATTCGAAGATGCGAAAATCGAAGACGGGTGGGTTTACGTCCCGTTCACTAACTACCTCACGGGCAAGCACGAGAAGATTGCAAAATGAAGTGGCTATTGGATTGGCTGGACGATCGTACCGGATACCGTGAGATCGCGAACGACGCACTTTACGAAAAAATCCCGGGTGGTGCGAAGTGGCGCTACGTTTGGGGTAGCACACTTGTGTTTGCCTTCGTCACACAAGTCATCACCGGCACGTTTCTATGGATGAGTTACTCGCCTAGCAGTCGTACTGCGTGGGAGAGTGTTTACTACATTCAATATGAAATGCAGGGCGGCTGGTTGCTGCGCGGAATTCATCACTACATGGCGCAGGCGATGGTGGTACTGTTAGTCATTCATTTGCTGCAGGTGGTGATTGACGGGGCTTATCGCGCGCCGCGCGAGATAAATTTCTGGATGGGACTGATCCTAATGATGATCGTGTTCGGCCTAGGGCTGACCGGTTATCTTTTGCCTTGGGATCAGAAAGGCTACTGGGCTACCGCGGTCGCAACGAATCTGGCGGGTATCGTGCCATTCGTCGGTCCGTCGATTCAAAAGGTCGTAGTCGGAGGAAACGAATACGGGCACCACACGTTGACTCGATTCTTTGCTTTGCATGCGGGTGTCTTGCCAGGGTTGTTGATCGGACTGCTGGCGGTGCACATAGGGCTTTTTCGAAAGCATGGAATTAAAACTCATGATGATTCTGCGCCGTCTGGCTATTTCTGGCCGGATCAAGTCCTAAAGGATGCAGTTGCATGTTTGGCGGTTTTGGCCGTTGTCTTGCTGTTGTGTACCAAAGGGTTTTTCACTCCCCATGCGCCGGAACTTGCGCCGGGCGACTATATGGGGGCACATCTTTCTCCACCGGCTGATCCATCGGAATCGTATGCTGCTGCGAGACCGGAATGGTACTTCTTGTTCCTGTTCGAAGGACTGAAATACTTCAACGAAGACACGCTTGGTCCGACGTTTGGCAATGAGTTTTTTGGTGCCATCGTTGCACCGGGCGTGGTCATGGGATTCTTGTTTCTCATGCCGATTTTAGGGAAGTGGAAACTGGGGCACGGCTTCAATGTCGCGATGCTAATCGCGTTGATTTTTGGGGCCGGACTGCTGACCGCGCGAGCGCTGCAAACGGATTACTATTCAAGGCTGCATGACGGTGACTTGGCCGAGAGTGCTTCGCAGGAAGAAAAAGATCTGCACGCCAAGCGAATTCAAGATTCAAAGAATTACTTGGCTGCAAAGGAGGACGCTTCGGCTCAAGCTTTCCGACTTCGGCAAGTAATCCAAGAACGCGGTGGCATTCCCATCGAAGGTGCTATCACGTTGATGGGAACGGACTCGGTGTTACAAGGCCCCAAGCTATTCACCAAGAACTGTGCCAGCTGTCATGCTCATACCGACGAAGAAGGCCACGGCATCGCCGGACCAACGGAAGGGCCCGGCGCACCGAATCTGTATGGTTTTGCGAGCCGCGAGTGGCTTCGGGGCGTCATGAATCCTGATACGTTTGCGTCACCTGACTACTTTGGCGACACGGAGCATGCTGAAGACTTGATGCAGGGCTTTTTGACCGAGCACGTTGCCTACTTGAATGATGAAGGTAAGGCACAAATGGCGAAGGTCATCGCCTCGCTTTCGGCAGAAGCACAGTTGGTGAGCCAAGCAGATCAAGATACTGCGGATGAAGCGTCCGGATTGTTGGATGAAGGTCGTGCGCTGATTGCTTCACCGTTGTCGGCCAGCGAAGATGCAGAATCGGAGTATAGCTGCACTGATTGTCACAAGTTCCGTGACGAAGGCGACGTCGGCGCACCGGATCTCACTGGGTACGGTAGCGAAGAATGGTTGGTCGAGGCTATTTCGAACATCGAGCATGAGCGTTTTTACGAAGGCAGCAACGATCGCATGCCGGTTTTCCATCTCGAGGGAGAAGAAGTATCGAATCGGCTCACGAAAGAGCAGATTCGCTTGATCGCTCGTTGGCTACGCGGTGACGATGGGACGTTGGCCCCGGCGTCCCATTGAGCGTTGGCGGGATCCTAGCGACCTAGCATTTTGGTGTGATCATTGTGAGCAATGCCCAACTTCACGGCCGCGTCGTCAATGAGTTGAACGGACCAGTCGCCGGAGCGAAGGTTGTGGCGCTGAGCGATGAGTGTTTTCAGCGACACCCGATCGAAGCAGAGTTGTGGGAAGGCAAAGGTCTCTACAGTGACGCGCACGTTGAGGAAACCGATTCGGAAGGGAGATTCTCTTTCAGCGGTGGACTACGTGCTGGAAAAAATCTCTCAGTGAGCATTCTTGCTGAGGGCTACGCGCCGTTGCGGTTAACGCACGAACGATTGTCACGCGAATGGCCGCACGACATGGGTGATCTGGCGTTGAAGAAGGGGCATTCTGTTAGCGGTACGGTGGTCGATGACTTGGGTGTTCCGCTTGCCGACGTGCAAGTACTCATGGCGCTCGAGCGAGGCGTGCCAGGAAACTATCAGTGCTTTCCAGGCCGAGGTATGCCGCTTACGCTAACAGACGAAGCAGGACGTTTCACGGCGGTCGGTCTGTTGCCAGGGCGTTGGTTCTTGCTCTTCGACAAGCAAGGCTATCGAGTCGCTGAAAAACAAGGCAATTTCTTTAACGAATCAAGCCCAGAGGAAATTTATATCACGCTTAGTCGTGGCGACACGATTTCTGGTCGTGTTTTAAATGTCCCCAGCGAGGCCGTGGGGAAGTTGATGGTGGAAGCTCGTCCGATCAAGGGAAAAGTGGACTACGTCAAACAGTTTCCCAGTCGTGCGCGTCCGCGGAGAGGTGTCGTCCAAACGGATGGCTCATTTCGAATCGAGGGACTTAACACGGAGCCTTTTGAACCCAATATCCAACCGTTTGTTGTGCAGGGCTATCATTCCGAGATTACGACAAAGACTGGAGAGCCCGAGTTTTGGTTGGTTGTCGGCTTTGCTGCCGAACGCAACCAGCCGTTGAATGAGCTGCCAGAAGTTCAAAACTGCCGCACTGAAGCTGGTGTTATGGATGTCAAATTGCCGTGGCTTGGTGGTGCGAACTTCTCGGCGCGTATGGTCAATGAACAGGGCGAACCGGTGGAGATTGACTCGGTCGAAGTACGGTATGAAACCGGATTTGGCCCCGACCAAGACACGCAGCAGGCGACGATTCTAGCGGGAGGTCGCATTGAACTGCGAGACTACAAAGCCTGGGATTTTCAGCTGCAATATTGGCAACCACGGCGCCGCGTGTCTCTATGGATTCGAGCCGTCGGCTACAAGTTCAAGGAAATTGAGATCCAAGATCATCTGGTGCGTGGGCAAAGTACCGACATCGGTGATGTCGTTTTGGAATCGACGCCGAGAGTACCGGTACGAGTTGTGGACGAGTCAGGTTCTCCGGTTGCCAACGCCGAGGTGCGATTATCCGAACAGAAGAACGACCCGCGAAGGAACGGGTGGCGGATTCGCTGGGCGTACGAGTTCTCCGTGCCTCAGCCAGGAACCTGGGACGGGAATGTGCCTTACCGCCGTTTGATCACCAGGACGAACGACCAGGGAGAAGCAACTTTGTCGGAGGTCATGGTAGACGCTGAAATTCTTTCCGTTGCACATCCGGACTACGCTTTTACCGTTTCGTCTGTACTGATCGAGTCCGAAAAGAAAACGTATCCAACGAAGATCCGACTTGCTCCTGCGGGAAAAATCAAAATTCATGTCGTGACTGAAAAGGGAGAACCTGCCGCTTGGCGTCCCGTGTTCGTCGAAGCCATGGATCCGAAGGATAAAGCCAAACCTGCAGAGCTACGAGGCTACCGTTTCGAGGGCGAGACTAACGAATTTGGGATGGTGACTTTTGATCGACTCAACGGCCGCTTTCTTGTTGGCTTGAAACATCCGGAGAAGATTCCAGCATCGGAGCACGCACAGGAATTAGTCGAAGTCGATGGCGATGATGTTGAGGTGAAGTTGCTTGCGTGGCCACTTTGCGATTTCTCTATCACCGTTCGTGAAAGTGACCGACCGGTTGTAGGTGGGACTTTGCACATGCTTTCTGAAGATCTCTGCACGCAAGATGCTTCGTATGGCAAAACACCATGGAAAGGCTATACCGGCGATCGAGGTGAATTCCGGTTTCGGGATATTCCACCGGGTGATTACGTGCTGCAAGTAAAACACGACGACCGCAATATGGTCAGCCGTCGAACGATTCGTGTGGATCCCGATATGCAGCCGATTGATTGGGTGCTCGACAACAATACCATTACCGGGAAGCTCGTTGCTCCCGCTGGGAACCCAATCGCGCACAAACGTATTGGAATCAAAACCGAAGTTGCCGGGTACTGCCAAGGGAACTCGGCTGGGATCAGTTATCTCGATGGGCGGGGTGGAATCGAATGGTTCTGGTCAGGACCATGGTTGCACGAATCTTGGACCGATGCAGACGGAGAGTTTCATCTACGAGGACTTGCTGCAGATTTGCCCATCCATCTCTACACAAATCACGGCGATCTGAAAGAAATGCAACTGGAACTCGAGCCTCTTCAGCACGGAGAACATCGGCAGGGAGTTGTTTTCCTCGCCGAGCTCGGCGGCTGATGATTGGCTTTAAAGCTCCACCCATTTTCTCTCTTGTGAGCTCTCGATAATCGCCTCGATCACTTTCATGTTTTTCACCGCGTCGTCGAGTGGTGTTGGCATGGGCGTGTCGTCTTGGACGGCCTTGGCGAAGAGATCGCCTTGAATCGTGTATTGGTCACATTGCGGAAGTTCGATTTCTTCGATGTTCTCTTGCGATTGATGCCAAATCTTGCACGGTCGTTCTGGCGGCGCGTTGAAGGGAATCTCGATTTCGACTCGCCCCGTCGTTCCGAACGCGTGAATGCGTTGGTGCGGTGACAGTTGGGTGCTGCATGTGAAGGTTGATGTGCCGTTGGCAAACTCCAAAAAGCCGCTCGAGATTCGATCGGTGCCGAATTTCGGATCCCATTCGATCAAGCCCATGACGCGTTTGGGTTCTTGGTCGAACAGAAATCGGGAAAGCGAAATGTTGTAGCAACCGATATCCATCAATGCGCCTCCGCCGATATCTTTTTGGTTGCGAATGTTTTCAGCATCGTCGTTAAAGTACGAAAAGAAACTTTGGATCGTACGGAACTCACCCACGCCGCCGGCGTCGATGATTTGTTTTGTCTTGTGCCATTGCGGATGATGGCGGTACATGAATGCTTCCATCACTTTTACATTCGGATGTTTGGCTGCCGCGTCGACAAGTCGCTGACCTTCGGTGGAACTCAAGCCGATCGGCTTCTCACACAGTACATGTTTACCGGCTTCGATTGCTTTGATCGACCAATCGACGTGCATGTGATTTGGCAGTGGATTGTAGATCGCATCGACGTTCGGATCGGCGAGCAGTTCTTCGTAGCTGCCGAAAGCGCGTTCGATGTTGAGCTCTTTGGCTGCCTGTTCGGCCCGAGCTAGATCGCGAGAGCAGATAGCGACGACTTCACATCGTTCGCCGTTTTGCATGGCTGGAATGACTTTTTCGGTGCCAATTTTGGCTGTACTGAGGATGCCCCATTTTAGCTTGTGCATCGAATTCCCTTTTGTTCGCTTGGTCCGTCTTCGCTATTGTTGGCTGGATAAGCTAACACGAAATGGCTTGGAGAGCAGCAGTGCTCTCTTGCTCTCTGGTCAGTGCGACCGAGTTCAGGGAAGAGATAACGCTGCAGCTCTTAGCGATTACGGTTTCGCAGTAGCATAAGAGCTGCCAGGATAGCCAGTGTCGCCATTCGCGACGCGGGTTCGGGCACTGATGTGATGGAAGCGGCGGACGCTCCGAAGTTCCCCGAGAGTAAGAGGAAGTCGGCAAACGTTACGCCAGATTCGCCGTCAAAGTTGCCGTTGCCCCAGCTTGTTTCATCGGATCCAAAATTCGATGAAAGTGCCAAGAAATCTGCGAATTCGACGGTGCCATTTAGATCGGCATCTCCCAGAAGGACCTGGTTTGCCAGAACCCAAAGATCGCGGTCGTCTTGGTTAACCAACGAGTCGAGCGTTAGGTCAAATTGCGGATCGTTATCGTCCGGATTCGAGGCAATGGCTGTGAGTGCGTCGATATCTTCGACGTCCAGCAGTTCGTTTCCGTTGAAGTCGCCGGGATAGTATCGCACTGTCCAGGTGACCTCTTGGCGTGGGCGTTGATCTTCCAGTCGAATCCAATCGGTGTTGTCGGTCGCGGTAGCCGTTAGATCGTAAACGCCCGGTGCTATGCGGTGCGTGACGAATTCTGAAATCGGGAGCAACTCTCCATCGAAATCAATCTGTTCCCCGTTCACTTGCCACGTCACGTCGATCGTATCTGTGTCAACGACATTGACCCATGCATCATCTGCGAAATCAAGCGACAGAGTGCCGGAAGAATCTGAGTTCGGAGCGTGGTCATCGATCGGCTGGACGTGCTCATAGATTTGTAAAACGAGTTGCTCACGAGAAACGGCGTCGAATGGTTGGAATAATGCTCGCATCTTTGAATTCAGCGAAGGGCGGTAGATACCCTGTGAGTAGTATCGTCCCCCTTCGTAGGCGCCTATCTCTCCAATGCCTTCTTGTTCGTAGCCCAACCACTGCTCCCACTTCAGTCCCTGTGGATCTGTGGTGACATTCGGTTCTACTGGCTCGCCGTTAGGGTTAACGCCAGGGAAGCCCTCATACTCATCAGCGAGTCCAGCAAAGCTGTGCGCGATTTCGTGCAAACCGATTTCGGCGGCAGCAAAGTGTCCGCCCGCGAATGTCGCATAGGGGCCGCCTGCGCCACCAAATTCTTCGCTGTTAATGACCGCGAATCGCATCTCAGCAGGAGCGCTGAGTGAACGATTCTCAACCTCCAACGCTTTGGCCAAATTGACGCTTAGCAGGCGTTCGGTGACGCCATCGAAGAAAAACCGAGAGTCCAGCGCTGTGTCGACAAACACTCGTTCCGGAGCGACATAGCTTCCGAGCGGGAAAGCGTTTTCGCCAGCCTCTTCGTTGGAAGTAGCTCCAGCGAACGCTTCTGCGGGACTGGCTTGAAATGCCGAGGCGTCGAATATTCCAGATCCGCGCGTCAATGAATCTCGGTACACCCAATCAGCGGATTGGTTCGAACCGGAAATCGAGCCGAATGCATCAATCGGTCTTCCTGCGACGTCGTTCAAAACAAACGAGGAGTTCTCGCCACCCTGGCTATAGGCTCCCGTGAATACGGTGGAGTTACCTGTGCTGTTGGCACCGAACCAAGCATCGAACTCTGCGGCTGTTGTGTCTTCGCTAAAAATGTAAGCGAAAGATCCTGCGGGAAGACTCTCGTCCAACGTGAGCGTTGTGGACACGGGCGTAAATGAACCCGGTGTGTATTGATCCAGCCTGTATGTCGTACCTGCTGGCAGAACCGTGTCAGTGTAGAATTCGATGACATTGGGGGCTGAGTTATCGGGGCCATCCAAGATTCCGCTGATGAGCCCACGGTTGGCCGGTGGAGCGAAGTCAGTGCCACTCTCTGCAGATGTCACTTCGATGCGGTGAAAGTTGAAATAATTTTGGTATCGATTGAACGGTTCTTCTGTCCCGCGAAACATGTAGTCGATAGCATTTTCGACGTGGCTCGCGTAGAGTCCGAGCTCAGACTCTGTATAGCCATCACCAACGAACGCTACATCCACTCGATTAGACGAAGAGCCACTAAAAGTGGAGCTCACTGGTTCCGCCCGTCCGATCGAAGTCAGAACGAACCAGACCACGAGAACGAACTGGCTTTTCCTGAGTAGAAGACGCATGTTAACCTACCGAAATCAAGACAGCTTCATATTAGTTGAATGACGGAAAACCGTATAGCAACCGACGCGTTGCGCGGTAGATTTTTGTTGAAATGAGTAACTTCCTCTATGCCAGTCGTACTGAAATGTCATCACTGTTCGCATGAAAAGCGGATGCTTGATGTCCAAATGTTAGACGTCTTGCAAACGCGAGGCATGTTACGCCGAGCGAAAGAACCAGATTTAACTTTGGTGCGTGAGCTGTTGACGTCAATTGGTGGCGAGTTGAAGTGCAACTCATGTCATGAGATCGGCGTGGCGATCATGGATGATTGGTCCGACGATTGGTCGGATGAGGTCCAGTGTCTGGGGTGTAAAACTGCGATTGATCCGGAACGCTTGGAGGTGTTTCCAGACACAAAGTACTGTCCCAAGTGCCAGAAACTTGTTGATGCCGGCGGCAGCCCTGGTGCTGAGGACGAGTACTGTGAGCGCTGTGGCGGGATCATGAAGTTGTCGAGGCGTGGCGGGTCTGGGACGGCAGGTTACGTAATGTCGTGTACAGATTGCGGCAAGCGAGCATAGCAGCACGGCTGACGCGAAGCTGACCCTGAGCCCATTTAGAAAAAAGATTATGTGGAAATGATTAGCGAAGACACGGTCGACCAAAAAACGGCAGATCAAATCCCACCGAAGCCTTGGGCTACGATTCCACGTTGGTGGATTGTCTTGGTGCTTGTCGTCCTGTCCCTCGCGTTGGTGGCGAGTTTTTTTGACCAAGCCACGAGTCGCCTGGTATTGGTTCTGAGTATCGTACTTTCAATTCTGTTACTGCTATTGCGCAACCTGATGCGGCCTGCGACTTCTCTTGCTTTTCGAGCTTTGCCACTTCTCGTGTTTATTGGCTTGCTGTGCGGTGCGGGATTCGCTGTACGCGTCGACGAGATGGACGGTAACCTTATTCCCCGAAGATGGTCGTGGCGATGGGAACCTGCCCCTGATCGGCTTGTTGCAAAACTTGCCCCAGCGAAAGCAGCGAGCGGCGTCGATCTTTCAGTGACTGCGGAAAATGATTTCGCACAATACCTTGGCGCCGATCGAAATGGGTTCGTAAACGTTGACTTGAGTTCCAATTGGGAGGCAACTCCGCCGGAACTAGTCTGGAAAAAGGAAGAGTTTGGAGCGGGGCATTCCGGCTTCGTCGCCGTAAATGGTTTCGCCGTCACGCTTGAGCAGCGCGGTGCAGAAGAGTTGGTGACTTGCTACGAGATAGAAACCGGTGACCTCGCTTGGAGCCACTCCGAAACAACGCGACACGAAACGGTGCCGGGCGGTGTTGGCCCACGCTCGACGCCAGCGATTCACAACGGACGCGTCTACACGATGGGTGCAACTGGGATATTGCTCTGTCTTGACGGCTCCAATGGGGACGTGGTCTGGCGAAGAGATTTGTTGGAGGAGATCGAAACGACGCAGGAAGCCGAAGTCAACACCGTTCAATGGGGCCGCGCGGCTTCGCCATTGATTGACCAAGGTCGTGTGATTGTTCCATTGGGTATTCGCAATGCAGGGGCTGCTGACGAAAAAGGTGCGTCGCTAATTGCGTTCGATGCCGAGACGGGTGAAGAGCACTGGCGACAGGGTAAACATCAGATTAGTTACGCATCACCACTGGTGGCGACGCTTCAAGGAGTTCGGCAGATTTTGTTTGTCTGTGAAAGTGAGGTCTGTGGATTTGACGCCGAAACGGGTGAGCAGCTTTGGGAATACCCTTGGCCCGGAAACAGCGCCGCGAACGCGAGTTGCTCACAACCGGTTGTGCTCGATGATCAACGATTTGTCGTTTCCAAAGCTTACGCACATGGCGCTGCACTTGTAAGCGTTCGGAACGAAGGTGGGAAATGGACAGCGGAAAAAGTTTGGCACAAGCGTGTGATGAAAACGAAGTTTACGAACGCGTTGGTTCACGATGGTCACATCTACGGTCTTGATGACAGCATTCTTGCCTGCGTCGAAATCGAGACAGGCAAACGCAAGTGGAAACGCGGGCGCTACGGGCACGGTCAAGTGTTGAAAGCTGGTTCTCAATTGCTTGTGCAAACCGAGTCCGGGGACGTTACGCTGGTCGAGCTTAACCCCGAGAGCTTCGTCGAGCTGGCACGTTTCTCGCCTATCGAAGGGCGAACGTGGAACAGTCCTTGTCTGTTCGGCAAAACGCTGCTCGTTCGCAACGGGCAGCAGGCGGCCTGCTACCGCCTACCCTGAGAAGCGTTCACTGGAGACTCACGCAAACGTTGCCAGCGCAGGGTTCCCACAGCGAGTTGCATTGCAATTAAGGTCATTCGAAAAGGCCACCCACACAACTGTTGGAGTAATCTTGAGTAGCTCCTACGCGATAACGTCGTGGACCACCTTACCGTGCACATCCGTTAGTCGATAGTCGCGTCCGCTATACCGATACGTTAGTTGTTCGTGGTCGAGACCCATCAGGTGCAAGATCGTTGCGTGGAAGTCATGCACGTGCACGCGATCTTCGACTGCTGTTAGACCAAACTCGTCCGTGGCGCCGTAGCTGAAGCCCTGTTTAACGCCGCCTCCGCACATGAACGTCGTGAATCCGTAGTGATCGTGGTCTCGCCCTTTCTTGCCTTCGGATGTCGGCGCGCGTCCAAACTCGCCGCCCCAGATCACGAGCGTTTCATCAAACAGCCCGCGTTGCTTGAGGTCCGTAATTAAAGCCGCGATTCCTTGGTCGCAGGCAACGGCTAGTTTGCGATGTCCATCGACGATGTTTCCGTGGCCGGTGTCCCACGCAATGTCATAGCCGTCTATCGAATGCGAGAGCTGCACCATTCGGACGCCACGTTCGACTAAACGTCGAGCCAACAAACAGCCCTTCGCGTATTCGCTATCGCCGTACATGTCCAGCGTCGATTGAGATTCTTTGGTCGTGTCGAAAGCATCCGGCACCGCGAACTGCATACGAAACGCCATCTCCATTGCTTGGATACTGGCCTCAAGCTGCGAATCTTGCTGCTGCCGCGCGAGGTCAAGCTTGTTCAGTCGAGTCAGCAGATCAGCTTGCTCGCGTTGTGAAGCTTTGGGCAACCACGCGTTCTTCAAGTCCGAGAGAATACGATCTGGCTGCATCGAATGAATGTTTACGTACGTTCCCGTGTAAGCACCTGGTAGAAATGCGTTGCCCCAGTTTGCCAATTTGTTGCGAGGTTGCGCGCGAGGGCTCATTGCGATAAAGCCCGGCAGGTTTTCATTTTCGGTGCCCAGTCCGTAGACCATCCACGAACCCATGCTTGGTCGGCTAGGTTGCAGATGCCCCGCGTTCATCATCATCATTGCGCCGGCGTGTTCCGGAATATCGGTATGCATCGAATGAATGAAACACAAGTCATCAACGAGCTGCGCCGTGTACGGAAAAATCTCGCTGACCCATTTACCTGTTTTGCCGTATTGTTTGAAGGAATAGGGTGAAGGCATCAGCCCCATTTTCGTATTGCGCAACGACTTGCGATTCACGACGTCAGGCCTCTCGCCCGCGTGCTTGAGGAGCGTAGGTTGTTTGTAGTCAAACGTGTCGACTTGCGACGGACCGCCAGGCATGAAGAGCTGGATGATGTTTTTTGCCTTCGGCGCGAAGTGCGGTGGTTTCGGCGCAAGCGGTGAAGACTGTTCAACCACACCAGCGTTTGCTTGGCTAAGCATGCCCGATTGAGCCATCACGCTCGCGAGGCCCAGTGATCCAAAACCCGCGCCCATTTGGCGGAGTGCGTCGCGTCGATTTACAGCGGTTGGTTTTCTGTGCATGTCTACCTCGCTTCTTGATCTACCAGTTTCGAGTCCATGGTTACCTCACGTACATGAATTCGTTCGAACCCAGCAAAGCCTGAGCATATTGTACCCAGGCCGACAGTGTTTGATCGGCGGAATGACTTTCTAAGAAACCGAGACCGATTTCCAATTCACTTTCTTCCACCGCGCGACCGTACAGCAGTTCGTACGCCCGCCTAATTCTCTCTTCGTCTGTATTCGCGTCCGAGTTAAGCCGAGCTACCAATCGCTTCGCTCGCTCGACCATAAACTGACTGTTGAGCAAAAATAAATATTGCTGCGGCACAATGCTATTGGGCCGTTTCGCGACAGTTGCTCGCATCAGTGGAAAATCAAATCGACGTAGAAATTCGTCCGAAGCAAACACGTCTCCGTTGCGGCTGACTTTGGCGTACAGCGTCCGCCGCGTCGTATTGGCGATATCGTCAATGGGCTGGCCGCCAGGCGTTTGGTCTAGTTCACCTGTTACGGAGAGCAGCGAATCACGCCAGACTTCGACGTCCATACGGCGCGGACTCATCCGCCACAACAGTCGGTTGTCCCCATCACGCCGCTGTCCTACTTCGCTGAACTGAGAACTCTGTTGGTAAGTCGACGAGAGTACAATCTGACGATGCAATCGCTTCAGCGACCAACCGTGCTTCATAAAGTCAGCGGCCAACCAGTCGAGCAGTTCGGGGTGCGTTGGCTTTTCGCCTAGCGAACCGAAATTGCTCGGTGTGCGCACAAGTCCCGCGCCAAAGTGGTGCATCCAAACACGATTTACAAACACACGGGCGGTCAGCGGGTTGTATGGATCGGTGATTGCCTTCGCCAATTCGCGACGACCGCTGCCGGAAGTGAATGTGACAGGTTCCGCGCCGGCGATAATGCGTAAGAAACGCCGCGGAGCAATATCGCCCGTCTTGCGAAGGTTTCCGCGAATCGCCACTGGCATGTCTTTGTCGCCCGTGTCGTGCAATGCATGCGCAGTTGCGTAGCTGGGCGGCGTGTTTTGCTTTAGCGTTTCAACCTGCTCGTTCCATTGTTTTAAGTCGGCCGCTTCTGACTCGGTGGCCTCACGTTTTTCGTTCTTGAGCTTCTTATTGAGATCCTTCGTTTTCTTTTGTAGCTCGTTGACCTGATTCTGGTGATCTTTGAATCGCTGGACGACTGAATCTTCTGCCAATGGAACGTTGTGGACGTTCGAGTTGTTAAATATGCCGGCAAGCGAATAGTAATCGAGCTGCGGAATTGGATCGAACTTGTGGTCGTGACACCGAGCACACGATCCCGTGATGCCTAGCAGCCCGCGTGTGAGCGTATCGATACGGTCGTCTAGCGTTTCGCCTTTTGCTTGAGCCACGCTATCCGGGTCGCCACCGTCCGAGCGATAAGTTGGGCCAACAGCAAAGAAGCCAGTCGCCACGGCATCGTGGTAATCACTAATTAAGTCGCCGGCAATTTGCAGTTCTAAAAAACGATCGATAGGCATGTCATTGTTGATGGCGTCGACAACCCAATCGCGATATCGCCATGCGTCGTCGAGACTGCTGTTGTCGAGAAACCCACCGCGACCATCGCTGTAACGAGCAACATCCAACCAGTGCCTGCCCCAACGCTGCCCGTACAAGGGCGATTGAAGCAGTTCGTCGACGAGCTTCGCAACAGCCAGTTCACGATCGATTTCGGCTGCGTCGACAAATCGCTGGGTTTGCACTGACGTGGGGACAACGCCAATCAAATCGGTGTAAATCCTCCGCACGAAAACGTGCGGCGTTGCTGGTTCGCTGCCTAATAGTCCGGCTTTCTCTCGTGCGGAGAAAACGAAGTTGTCGATAGGATTCGTAGCACTTGAGTCTTTGCTGTGGGGCACATCGGGCTGCGAGATTGGTTGCCAAGCCCAGTGACGTTCGCGGGCCTCTTCCCAATCGATTGCTTCCGACTTCGGCTGGACGCCGGCCGCCGCGGTTACTTGCGGCCACGGCGCTCCCATCTCAACCCACTTCGTTAACGACGCGATATCTTTCGCCGACAACTTTCGATCTGGCGGCATCTCGGTCGACTGATAATTGATCGCGGCAATCAGTTCGCTGTCCGCTGGGTTGCCCACGACGATCGCCGGGCCCGACTCTCCGCCTTCAATGATGCCGTTTCGACTGTCGACATATAGTTCCGCCTTGAGCTCTTTCGCATCGGTGCTATGACAGTCGTAGCAATGTTGGACCAAGACCGGACGCACGTGCGACTCGAAATACTCGATCTGCTCGGGTGTGAACGTCAGCTCATCTGCGAATGCAACTCTCGCGCAGGGTAGCAGCAAAAAGATGACTAAGGCACAGCTGAGTATTTTCAAGGTTCGCTCGGCCGGAGGGGATTCCGTGGTAGGCAGGGTTATGCGGGGAGACGCATTTTACCACGAAACGCATGAACTTGAATGTTAGTTTTACGCGTTGCTGTCCAGCTAAAACACGCGATTACCATCCGGAAGCGGCAGAATCGTTCGAGTTCAGCCTGGCAATGTTCCCTAACGCCCGAAGTTCGCCGACAAAAACAGGAAGTCTGCAAAGCCCACGTCACCGCTGCCGTCGAGATCACCGTCTTCCCACTTTGCGTCCGTGCTGCCAAAGTTGAGAGACAGTACCAAAAAGTCCGCAAACGTAACCCCGCCGTCGAGATTCACATCGCCAAAGTTGGTGTCGAGGATGCCCTCGATGAGAAACTCCGCGTCGAGTTGACTGACGGTGCTGTCTTCGTTGAGGTCGAACCTTGTCGCGTCTTCGTTTTCGTTGATTGCTGCAAACAGCAAGTCGATGTCCGTAGCGTCTACGGTTTGATCGTCGTTGAAGTCACCTGCAACCGATGGTACGGCGACTTCACCGACTCCTGGCGATCCGCCTATGGAAGAACTTGGTTGCCACCCCGCTCCACCGCTCCACGCTGAAAGGTCGGCGTCTGCATCGATGACTTCCAAAGAAAATCCATCGCCGTCAGTGGCGTCATGCCACGAGTCGCTATAAGTGAATTCGTGAATCACCGAGCCATCGTCGACAAGACGAACGAGCTCACTCTTGTTATTTAGTCCGCCTGACCACTGGCCTGCCAGTTGGCCGACGAGCGCCAAATCAGAGCCATAACGCATATTGAACGCGTCAATGTTCTCAACCACGACGATGCGTTCACCTGGATCCAGTGTTTGCGTTTGGGCGAATTGAAAATTCAGTCCTTGCGTTTCACCATCGATCTCGACTTGTGTGAACGCGGTATTCGCAAGGCTTATCGTTTCGGAGCCCGTGTTGACCAGTTCGATGAATTCGAAATCGTCTTGGTCAGTAAAGCCAGCATCGAATTCCGCTGGGGTTGGGTCGGCAGGATGGTAGTGAAGTTCGCTAATGCGAAGCGAGTCTACGACATTGGAGTCCACTGGTGCCGAAGCGGTGAACTGGACGGGATTAGACCAGTGGCTCCAGTTGCCGTCCGCGTTCTGCATGCGAACTCGCGCACGGTAGAGTGCTCCTGCATCCAACTCACTGGCTGGTGGAGCCCAGCTATCTGTAAACTGGCTCATCTCGCCTGATTCATAAGTCGGCGTAATCTCGTATTTGATGGGGGTACCGAATTGAGGATTTTCCGGGTCGGTGATTTCCGCAATTCGCCACTCCATCGCGGCGAACGTGTCGCCTTTCGGATCTACGAAACCAGTGGTTTCAAAAGCCAAACCGTTTGTCGGGAAATCCGCAAGTCCCGCGTAAGACAATGTTGGAGTAAGCGGTGCATCGTCTTCTGTGGTACTGCGGTTGAGAATGAAATTCACGCGTTCGGCGACGTAGTCTTTCATGAGTTGCGCCATGCCTGCGAAGTCGTCGGTCTCCGACTGTTGGTAGTAGCGACCAGTGCCGGATTTCCTCGAGTTGACTAGCGAGGAGCTCATGATCGGGTTGTAATCCCACATGGCTCGGTCGGCGTCGACCCAAGAAGGGCCGTCGGGCGTATCGACGATGGCGGCGAATTCATCGATCAGCAATCCGGTTTGCTCTGGGTTGTATAGCAAGTCCGTCAACTCGCGAGCTCGACTGTCGGCGGCGTTGCGGAAATCGCTTCGTCGAAAGACGTCCGACAAGAAATCATGGTCACCGCTGCCGAACATATTGTTCGCCCAGGTTAAATCCAGATCCCAAGGGTGCACGGACCACTTACCCGTTTCGGGATTGTTGTAGTAGTAGTAATTTTTGCCGCCGGCTATGTCGTAGTGGTGAATCCCGTCGACAATGGTGCGGTAGCTAAAGTATCGATCAAGATCCAGGTTTTCTTCCCACCACTCCGTATCCGGATTCCCACTACGGTAGGCCGAGATGAATGCGTTAACGTCCGATCCATCGGAGACTTGCGTGGGCCCCTGGTTGTTCGAATCGCCACTGTGACTTTCGATTTTGTATAAATTCCCGTCTGGCAGGTCGTGCTCATCCAACAGATTGCCATCGGGTTGCTCAATCGCAAGATACAGGCCTTGGAAATCGCCCGTGTATTGATCGTTGGTGACTTCATCCGCCGAATCAACGACGCGGAAGTGAACGTAATGCGTGTTGGGGCTTTCGACACCGGCAAGATTGAACAGTTTGAATCCGACAGACTCGAAGAGTCCCTGCTCCCCGCGGTGTAGGAAGTCGCCTTGCTGAATTAGCGCTGAAAAATTCAGCTTGTCCCATGTCTCGTCGTACTCATTCCCGTAATCGTCTTTGGCTTGAAAACGGTCGTTGCGGTTGAAGTCGAACTTCCACATATTCTTGCCCATCGCGTAGCGCCAAACGCCACCCCGAGCTCGATACCGAATGTTGTCGTAGACCTTTCCGTCGTAGATCATCGTTCCCGGCCACAGGTATTCGCTGCCCGTGTATCCACTAGTAGTTGCGCCGAGGATATGTTGCGAATCTTCGTGATCGTCCTTGTCCGTTAGCAGATGATAGGTGGCGATCGAATTCATTTCACTCAACGGATACGTCACTTCGTCCGTTCGTCCTGGGCGATCGGCGCCGGTCCAGTCGGGGACTCCGTCGTAAACGAAGTAGGAAAAGTTGTGCGTGAGATCGTCGGCGTACGGCAGCTGCACGTTTGCGCCCAGCGAGTCGGAAACGTTGATTCGGTAACGCACCAGATGGCGATGTTGTTGAACCGAACCAGGTATCGTTACTG
>CAYNJG010000103.1:0-23151 GCA_964397295.1 uncultured Pirellulaceae bacterium | reverse complement strand
ACCTTGGCGTTCTCGATCCCATCGAAATCGTTACGTGCAATACGGGCGACCCAATGTCCGCAATGAGCCTATTGCTAAAACATAAGCCGACAGAAATTTACAACCTCGCCGCACAGAGCTCCGTTTCGCTGTCGTTTGATGAACCAGCTTCGACGCTCAGCTACAACATTCGTTCAGTCGTCAACATTCTAGAAAGCATTCGGATACTCGACCCCAGTATCAAGCTCTACCAAGCGTCGACGAGCGAAATGTTTGGCAACGCGGCTCAGCTGCCAGTGAATGAGTCCACGCCATTTGACCCAATCAATCCGTACGCGACCTCCAAAGCAGCTGCTCACTGGACCGTACGCAACTACCGCGAAGCTTACGACCTCTACTGCTGCTCTGGGATCCTCTTCAATCACGAATCGTTCCTACGCAGCCCGCGGTTCTTCACAAAACAAATCATCCAAAATGCCATCGATATCGCCGCTGGACGCAAAGACAAGTTACTCGTTGGCAATATCGATGTCAGGCGAGACTTCGGCTGTGCGAAGGAATACGTGGTTGCCATGTGGCTGATGCTTCAGCAAGAGAAAGCGGATGACTTTGTCGTTTGCTCAGGAAAATCCGTGTCACTTCGAGAGGTCACCGAAACGATTTTGGATTGCCTCGAAATCCCACATGATGTCATCCAAGTTGACCCGAAACTCTATCGCCCCTCGGAAACCAGAGACATCTATGGAGACAATAAGAAAGCCAGGACACAGCTCAACTGGCACTATGACAAACCGTTCTCCGAAGTCATCCGCGAAATCGTCACTGAAGAATTGGCTCAAGCAAAACGCGATTAGTCCGCGAAGAAAATCGTCCGTCCAGATTTCCGAAATCACGTGAAGTAATTCAGCATTCTGGGCGAATACGTTGCAAAGGAGCCAGAAAATGACCAAATTCCGTTACAGCCGCGGCGACAGACCTTTAGATGGTTATACGATCCAGCACGGACTTGGCGTCGGTGGATTTGGTGAAGTTTACTTTGCACTCAGCGACGCCGGACGCGAAGTCGCCCTGAAATCCGTGCAGAACTTTGCAGAAGTTGAACTTCGCGGCATTCAACAATGCATGAATCTCAAGAGCCCACACCTCGTTGCTATCTACGACGTGCGTCACAACGCAGAGGACGAACCATTTGTCATCATGGAATACGTCAGCGGGCCTTCGCTTCGATCGCTGCTGGACACCGTCCCCAACGGACTCGGGCCAACGAAGTCGGCTTTTCTGATCCGTGAAATGGCCAAGGGACTTGCACATTTGCATGACGCGGGAATCGTGCATCGCGATCTCAAGCCGCAGAACGTTTTCTATGAAGACGGCTACGTCAAAATCGGAGACTACAGCCTTTGCAAACTTATGTCCGGCAGCCATCGCACGGACCACACCATGACGGTCGGAACCGTGCACTATATGGCACCGGAAATCAGCGAAGGCAAATACGATGCAAGCGTAGACATCTACGCACTTGGCATCATGCTGCATGAAATGCTAACCGGCACTCCACCCTTCGTCGGAGATAGTGTGGGCGAGATTCTTATGAAGCACTTGACGAAAGAACCCGACCTAAGCCAAGTAGAAGAGCCGTATCGCTCGGTGATCGCCAAAGCGATTGCGAAAAAACCCGAAGACAGATTCGCCAGTGCGACTGAGTTTGCCGAGCAACTGTTCGGTGAAAAACACATTCACGAGAGTCTCGTCGACTTCAATCCGCAAGAACTTACGATGGTCGCCAATCAGGTCGCGAAGAAAGTACTGGCCACCCCCAGCGGACGTCATGCTCCCGACACAAGCAACCAGTTCACAGCACCGTGGGTTGGCGTCGCGGATTCAAGTCCCGCACCATCGACTACTGGTGAGACTATTCAAAGCCGAAACGATGACACTCATTCACTACCACGTAATACAAACGAAGCAGTGGCGGGTGATGCCTCTCTCTCATCCGCACAAAAGCTGATGCAAATGAGTCGGCCCTTGCTTACGGCTGCGTTGACGACGACTGTTCTAAACTTGATGCTCCCCGGATTTCCCGACTTTCTAGGAGTCGGATTTGCTCTCGGAGCACTCGGTACTACGATTGCTTCAGGAAGTCGCAAAGGGTTTTGGCCAGTGGCACGACTTGTCGTTGCATGCGTCGTCTTGGGCAGTCTGAATCTGGAACACAATGAGTTAGACACCGCGACCGTTGGACAGCTTGCACTTGCTATCATTCTGTTTGCGTGGCCTGCGCCAGGTCGTTCTCTCGATTGACGTTCGACTTCGTTGACATGGTCAAAGGATTTCCTCGTCATTCCGAGGACTGTTCAGTAAAGCAATAGCACGCATGCTTGGATTTCGGTACGGTTTAGGTTTGGCAGCCCAGACCTAGAAGTACTCAATGCAGTGATCCGCACACGTTTGAAAAACCGATTTCATATCGAGTCTCTCGAAACTCGAAATATGCTCACGACCATCGTTAGTTTTTCGGCGACCGACCCAACACTTTCGCCGGGTGAGACGCTGCGAGTAGAAGCGAACCTGCAAAGCAACGCGAACGTTGCCTCGGTACAGTTTTATCTCGACAACGGCGATGGCCAATTCAACGCCAACACAGACCAACTGATCGGCACAGACTCTTCCGCAACGGGAGGTTGGAAGGCGACGGTTCAAACCGCTGGCCCGTACAACATCCTTCCCATCGGAGACTCCATCACCGCCGCGCGAGCTCCGCAAGTAAGTTACCGATATCCCCTTTGGTTCGAGCTTAACGGTGACGACTACGACTTTGATTTCATAGGCTCGGAGAACGGCCCAAGCTCCATCCCGAGCAACATCGACGCCGACCACGAAGGCCATTGGGGATTCCGTGCCGATCAGATACTCGCACAGTTGCCCTCTTGGGTGAATAACACCGACCCAGACATTGCGCTGATCCACATTGGCACGAACGATCTCTTCCAAGGTCAATCAAACGCTTCGACTTTGAATGAAATCGAACAGATCATCGACGTGCTACGCGAGGAGAACCCCGACGTGGCTGTTTTGGTTTCGCTTCTGATTCCGTCTAACTTTCCCAGCAACGCATTGATTGACTCTTTCAATGCAGAGCTGCCTTCGCGAGTCCAACAATGGAACACACAAGACTCGCCCGTTGTCTTGGTCGACCTGAACACACCAATCAATGCCGTAACTCACCTCTACGACGGCGTACACCCCAACGCTACCGGTGAATCGATCATGGCCAGCGTTTGGTCACAAGCGATCGTTGAAGTCGCTCCGCTCGCCAATCCCGCCGCGAACTTCACGAACGGCTCACACACATTGTTCGCGGTAGCCACCAACACAGGTGGAGCAACAGGTTCACCCGTCAGCACACAGATTACGATTTCAACGCCTAGCTCGTTCAATGGCACTGCCTTGCTTGGAATCAACGAAGCAGAAGAACTCTGGATTGCCCGATCAAACGGAACCACTCTGGAAACTACGTTCGCTGGCACCTGGCCGGCCGGCATTGATTTCACTCACTTTGCATCCGGAGACGTAAACGGCGATGGATTCGAAGACATGGTCGGACGACAAGTCAATGGCGAAGTGTGGGTCGCACTGTCGAACGGCAATGGCGGCTTTCAATTCGAGGAATGGGGCGAACTGACAAATGCAATTCCGTGGCTCGAGTTTTTCGTTGCAGACTTCAACGGCGACGGGCGCGATGACCTGGCAGGCCGCGTAGGCACAGACGGCTCATGGTGGATGTCGCTTTCCACAGGAAGCGGCTTTCAAATGCAGACTTCACGCTGGAGTCAGTTCCCTGAAACGATCGGCTGGGATTTCGTTGTGGGCGACTTCACGGGCGACGGGCGACACGACATCACGGGCCGCGCTCGAACCAATGGCACTTGGTGGACTGCCGTCTCCACTGGAACAAGCTTCGCCAATCAGTATTGGGGCCATTGGTCAAAGAGCTACGTTTGGAATGACATCGTCGTCGGTGACTTTAATGGCGACGGGCGCGATGACATCGCGGGACGCCGAGACAACCGATCCTGGTGGATTGGCGCATCCAACGGAACCAACTTCAACTCCTACTTTGCTGGGAATTGGACGCAGTCGGTCGATTGGCAAAACGTGATGGTCGGCGACTTCGACAACAATGGACGCGACGACATAGCGGGACTCGGCAACGGACAATGGTGGATCGCCATGTCGACGCCGGCGTCGCAATACTTTCAAAATCAGTTCTGGGGTTCTTGGCCAACCTACACCAACTGGCATGACGTACAGGCCATCGACATCAATGCCGACGGCAAGGATGACATCATAGGCCGCGCCGACAACGGAGAATGGTGGAGCTACGTTGCGCAGCCCAGTAATACTTTCTCTGCAGTGCGCGCCGCACGTTGGTCAGCACTTGCTCGCTGGGATCACATCACGACCGGTCGTTTCGGATAATTCATCGACGATCACCCGCTCGCTTGGGGGAGTCGTTCTGTATTGATTGTTGTGCCAGTTGATGCTTGATACGCCTCCGCCAATTTGCACGATTGGCTAAACCGCGTTTGCTGCGAAAGAACTCATGGCAAGCCGTATCGGTAGCACGGAATGCTCCTTCGCGCGTCTCAACTTTATCGCTCATCTCTCGAGCTACTCCCTATTTGTAGCGGCCTTGTTCGCTTAGCTTTCAGGTCGGCAGGGAGTTATTTACGCTGGAGAAAATGCTGATGAGCAGAGGAATATACGTTTTCATTTTTGCGTTCGTGACGTTCGCGTTTCCAACGATCGCATCGGCCGAAAGTATCGGCGGTGTTTGGACGGGTGAGTCACCTAGCCTTGCATTCGGTTTGCTCGATGGCATTTCGCTATCAGCAACGTCGTCGGGCGGCGCGGACTTCGCAGGTATCGTACCTCGAACACACTTTACAGGTAGAAACTGGCAGGGCGGATTAACCTTCCCAGAAGAAACCGCTTCGCTGGTGGCCGTACCCGTCAACGCGGGAGCTGTCCACTCGTTTCGTTTCGCCGAACCAATCGAAGAGGCGATGTTGTTAATCGAAAACTTCGACTCGAATTCGGTCGCCACGATTTCAGCAACGGGAGATGGACTCCTAGAATTAGTTTCCGCGAGCGATAGCATTTCATTTTCATCGCAGTCGGACGGTGTTGGCGTGTTGCGGACGTCGAACCCCACGTTCAACGGAGAAGGCGATGCCGTCATCCTTTTCTCGGGAGCAGTAACTGGCTTGAACTTGGAATATTCGGCGGGCGATGGTGCGAACGGTGTCTTCTATGGTTTTGCGCAGGGCGCAGTACAATCCGTACCCGAACCAGAATCAACCATGATGCTCGCTTTTGCTGTGGCACTAATGCCGTTATCTCTTCGACGGCGTAGGAAATAGCAATCGGGCTAAACGGCCAATGGATAAATCACAAAGGCTCGTCGAGATTCGACGAGCCTTTCTTATTGCGCTCGCCATGAAACAACTGAGCAGATCTCATCAAACAGATGAGCGTTCGCAGCAATCACATTTCCAGATTCGATCTTCAGCGGATTTCCCACGCGATCTCCACACCGACCGCCAGCTTCTTCGACGATGACCGAAGATGCCGCGTAGTCCCAGGGCGAGAGCTGATATTCGAAAAACCCTTCCCATCGCCCACAAGCAACCCAGCACAAATCAAGTGCTGCGGCGCCCAAACGGCGAACTCCACGTACATTGTGTTCAAAGAGCCGTTCGATTGACGCCAACGTCTGGCGCATCATTTCGCCACGGTCATAGTAGAAACCGGTCGCAACAACGGCTTCAGTGAATGCATTGGTCTTGGTTACCGAAATTGGCTCGCCGTTTAAGAAAGCACCACTACCACGCACCGCATGAAACAACTCTTTGCGACACGGATCAAGAACCACGCCAACTTGAACGACACCGCGCGACGCATAGGCAACAGCAGAGCAATACTGCGGTATGCGATGCACATAATTCGTAGTGCCGTCGAGCGGATCAATAACCCAAAGATGCTCAGCCTGAAGGTCCACATCACCGCCACCTTCTTCGCCCAAAATCGAATGCGATGGATAGTGTTTACGAATCACATCCACGATCGCCGCTTCCGCTTCAACATCCGCTTGTGTCACTAAGTTTTGGGTCGAGCCTTCTTTGAAGTTAACCTCGGCTTTTCCAGCATAATGCGAAAGCACCGCCGACCCATTGCGTGCAGCGGTCGTCGCGACTTTCAATACTTCATCGTAATCCAAAACTCACTCCTCGTTCGGTTATGACACATCAGACTATCTTGAAAGAGATCCGGCCGACAGTGGAGTGCGCACTCAGATGTTTTCCAAACGCGAACTACCGCAAGCATCTCACGGGCAAGATGGTAGAAACACCAGTCATCTTCACACACTTCGAAGACACTGAATCGGAATCAATGGAAATTCGCAGTGCAATTCAATTGGCCAAACTGTTCGCCGCCAACTGAGCGATCTTTGGTCGCTGCATGATTTGCTTCGCGTGTTCCTGCATCGTGACGACATTGTATTTATCACGATAGATGGAAAGCACTTCACGCAGAAACGCACACTTTCTCTCGGCACCCAAGTCCATCGCTGGGAAGAAGGCAACATCCGGATCATCTTCCGCTCCCAGAAAATCGAGCGGATGCAAAAGCAGCGACGGCTCCACGCCCCGAATCCTGCACATCGCCAGCGCAAAACGGAAATACGCCAACGCAAGTGTCTTGGAAAACCGAAGCAAGAATAGCAAGTAGCTCACATGAAACGGCGATCGAACGATTGGAATCGTCGTCACGGGAATTTCCAGGATCTTTCGCTCGTCGAGTTGCCATTGGTAAGGATGTAGCGAACGCAGACCTTCCTTCATCGTACCGAATAGGATCTTCCGCTCTTCCTTTTGTTCTTTGTCCAAGCGACTTGTCCAGAAATAGTACATCCTTGCCAGCGGACCAATAAACGTCGGCAATGTTGAGCAGTCGTACTCGATTCCTAAATCAATCAGCGTGGAAAGCGTTTGCCTGGAGAGGCTAAATCCTGGCCCGCGAAAACCGACGGGCCTTTTACCGGTGGCGGATTCGATCGCATCTTGTGCACGAGTTAATTCGTCACCGAGTTGCTCCGCCGAATAAAGGTGCAGCCATGGTTCGTGGTGAAAGGAATGATTGCCGATTTCGTGACCAGCATCAGCAATAGCGCGTAACGCGTTGCGATTCGAATCGATCACCGCATCTTGGCCGACGATGAAGTATGTGATTGACAAATCAAGCTCTGCCAACATCTCCAACGAACGCGGGACCATCAAGTCTAGGTAGCTCGGGTGGTCCACCCAGCTATCATCACCGTGCGTTTTCAGATACGACCACTTGTTATCAAGGTCAAGCGACAGACTTGCGGTAGGTTTCGTCATGTTCGCTATTCGACAGCCACCGGTTGTGTATCGTTTTTCGGGAGTGGCTCGAAGTCCTCTGCGATTTCTGCCGCAGCCGATTCGGCGAGCTTTACGATCTCGTTCACGTTAAGCGTCGCGTTAACGAGCTGAGCACCATTCGCGACGTAAACGCCGGGCAGCGAACTCTTCCGAGGTGGCAACGATGCAGAATAGCGAATCGTTGGTATAGGCATGACGTATTTTGCTCGCGACACCTTAAAAGCCAAGACTTCACTGTCCTGCAAATCGGGATAGAGTTTCCGAAGGCCGGCCATGAACTTTTCTTCGATTTGCTCGTCCGATTCGGCCAGTTCTTCGGAGTCTGCCAACACGTACTTTGGCAGGTAGATCAGGTGCTTGCCACCAAGCTCGGCTGGCGGAACAAGCGCCGACATTTCAATTACGCCCGTAAACGGAACTTCGTCGGTTATGTTCGTCACGTAAAAACCAGAAAGCTTCCGAGACAAGAGGACCGACGCGCAAATGATGCCCTGATATTTAATCCCGAGGTGCAATGCTTTTTCACGGTCGGGCAGGGCGGGGCAAAGCTGCGGAACCACGGTGCTCGGAATTGTCATCACGCATTTATCGAATACCAAGTGCTCAGCATTGGCCGTAATTTGAACGCCGCCGCCGTCCACCGGCTTGACGTGCTCGACGGACTGGCTCATTCTCACATCGACGCCCTCACCCACCAGCCTATCACCAAGTGCTCGTAGCGTCGTTGCGTATCCGCCATCCATATAGCCGAACATTTCTTCCTTCAAGCCGCTGCGTCGTGCTGCATAGAGCCGACCGATTGTCGCCCAAATAAAAGCAGCGGATGTCTCGCGGTAGTTGTCACCGAGCTTTGCTTTTAACAAGGGCAACCAAATCTTGTTCGCGGTACGTTTTCCCGAAAGACGCGTGAGATAGTCAAACACGAGTTCCGATTCGAGCTTCTTCCAATTCTTATCTCGCGACGTCAACGTAATCGTGGCAGCAAGCCGAAACTTATCGATGAGTCCAAGCGGCGGAAACTTAAGGAACTCAATCGAGTTTGACATCGAGTACAAGCGTCCGTCGGTGAAGAAACCTGTCTTGGTTTTCACCCAACGCATACGATCTTCGATTCCCAACTCTTTGAGCAAACCACGCAAATAGCTGTCCGAAAGTAGCGTCACATGATAGTGCCGGTCCCACTGAACATCACCGACCTGCCAACTATCAGCAAGGCCGCCTAATTGATCGCGTCTTTCGTAGAGTACGACTTCTCGACCTTGTTGACGCAACCGCAATGCCAAGGTCATGCCAAGCATACCACCACCAACGACTGCGACGCGTTGTTTTGATTGCGTGGCCACCTAGAGCACCTCACTGACCAACTGATTTGCCGACACGTCGTAGACTCGTCCGCAATCATTACAGCTTGCTTGCGTCGGCAACGAAGCGGCGTCAAAATCCAAAATCATCGGTCCGCACCGACACACGACACCTTTGCTGCGAGCTGGGTTGCCGATCACAAGGTGAAAGTCCGGTACCGACTTTGTCACCAACGCCCCCATACCAACCATTGCAAATCGACCAATTTCAAGATCGTTGCCAATGATGCAACCAGCGCCGATCGTTGCACCAGCTTTGATCAAAGTCGGCAGCGTGTGTTCATCAGGGTCTGATGACCGAAGCGCTGACAAGTCCGGCGTCGTCGCGCGAGGAAAGCGATCGTTGGTAAAGATCGTGCCAGCGCTAATCATGACCCCATCTTCGATGGTTAC
Organism: uncultured Pirellulaceae bacterium; assembly: GCA_964397295.1. Classification (GTDB taxonomy): domain Bacteria; phylum Planctomycetota; class Planctomycetia; order Pirellulales; family Pirellulaceae; genus CAYNJG01. The sequence continues at coordinate 13,952 of CAYNJG010000103.1, read as the reverse complement.
TGCATTGCAAATGTAGACGAATGAGTTGATCTTTACTCGGTTGCCAATCTGCACTCCGTAGGCGATATACGTTTTCTCGCCAACAATACACTCTTCGCCCAGCGTGGTGTGGTGCCGAATGTGAACGTGGCTCCAAACGGATGTACCCTCACCCAGCGTCACGTGATCTTCAACGAGAGCTGTTGGATCGATACGTGCAGGCATTGTTCAGACCGATCACTTCGCTATGCGGCTGAGTTCGAAGCGGATTGCCCAACGGGCACCCAAATATTGCTTTGCAACGCTTCGTAAGCTGCCTCGATCACCGCAACCGAAGCTAGCGCATCTTCCGGCTTCAGAAGAAGCGTTTCCGTACCACGAATCGCGCCGTCAAAATTCGCAATCTGATCTTTGAACGCCTGAATCTTGTTGTAGCCGCTTCCAAAGCAGATCCAATTGTCATCAGATGAACGACGGTATTTTGATTCTTGCCAGCCAACGAAAACCGTCCCCAAAGCGCCGTAGATGCTCACGTAGTGAGGCAGTTGCTTATTGATGCTCCATGAGAGATCTATGCTGCCCATCACGTCGCCGACGGTTCGCACGAATAAACGTACGGTGTCTTCTACCTCGAGACCTTGCGTTCGCTTGCCTTCGACAACTTGCAGTTCAGCGAGTGGCCCAAGGAAGTAGCGAATCAAGTCTACCGAATGCGTTCCGTTATCAATTAGAACGCCGCCGCCACTAATTTCCTTCTTCGAATTCCATCGCGACGACATATCGACGTAGCCAGTAAACGTATTCTCCAGCAAGATGATCTCGCCCAAGATACCCGACTCGACAATCGACTTGGCTTTAATCACGTCTTCGACAAAGCGAAACTTCGACGCCATCGTAAACTTCGCACCGCTAGCGTTCGCGGCATCAATCATTGACTGGGCGCTGACCGAATCAATCGCGAGCGGCTTTTCACAAAGAACGTGGATGCCTTTGCCGAGCAGCTCGTTGCAAATTTCGGGATGGGTTATCGGCGGAGTACAAACGATTGCCGCGTCAAACGCTGTATCTTTTAGCATCCGCTCATGAGAACCATAGCTTTTGCAACCGCACGTATTGGCGATAGCTTCAGCGGCCTCGGGTCTCACGTCCGCAACTGCGACGAGTTCTACGTCGTCACTTTGCTCGAATGCCTGAGCGTAAGCCTGCGAGATTGCACCAGCGCCAATCATGGCGAAACGAGTTTTTTTTGGAGAATTCATTTGGCCCCGCCAGCTTTAGCTTCGCAAGTCAGCGATCGCATCTTTCAGCGACGTGGCTACGTAGTCTACGTGCTCTTGCTTGTATTTTTCATTCCAGGGCAAAACCAGAACTTGTGCGAGCGCCGCGAATGTGCCGGGGAATTTTTCTTCGGAGTAATCGAGTGCCTCGGGCTGAGCCAGCGTGAATGGCCAACGACTATCACCAAAGGTGCATTGATCGGCGATGACTTGGCAGCGGAAGGCAGGCTTGCCGATGTACCTTGGAGCCGACCAAACACCACGTTCTTTCAGCTTTCCGGCCAATGCTACCGTCCCACCAGGAATAATCTTCTCATCGACGTTCAGGCAATACTTCCAATAAGTATGAGTTGCGTCCGGGTGAATCTTCGGGGCTGCAACACCTTCCAAACCCTGAATGGCAGCGGTCATCGCGTCGGCAGTCTTGCGTCGGTTGTCCACAGAGCCATCAAGCTTATCGAGTTGAGCCAATGCAACGGCCCCGGTGAGCTCGTTCATACGATAGTTCAAAGCCAAGAAATAGTGATCCGGCTTTTCATCGCCATAGCCCCATGCCTTGTTGATGTACAAGAAACTGCGTCGAGCTAGGTCGGCATTATTGGAAGTCACAACACCGCCTTCACCGGTCGTGATGTGTTTTCCTTGTTGAAGGCTGAAGCATGAGATATCGCCAAAAGCGCCGATTGGCGTGCCCTTATATGTTGCGCCGAACGCTTGAGCACAGTCTTCGATCACCAAAATGTTCTTCGAACGAGCAAGTTCCATGATCGGCTGCATGTCACACGGGTTGCCGAACAAATGTGTGACCATGATGGCCTTCGTTCGCTCGTTTATGCTGGCGTTAATGGACTCGGCTGTAACGTTGTAGGTGTCTGGATCGACATCTGCGAAACGCGGAATTGCACCCTGATACAGGATCGGCGTCAGTGCACCCATGTCTGTAATGGAGGTCGTTATGATCTCATCACCTGGATTGGGGTCAACAGCTGCAATCGCGGTGTGCAAAGCAGCACTGCCGGACGAACATGCGTAGCCGTATTCCAAACCAATACGCTTGGCAAATTCGGATTCGAATTGCTTGACGAATGTGCCCTTAGTGCTGGTGAGGGTGCCGCTCTCAACAACTTCGATCAGAGCTTTAATCTCTTCTTCACCGAGCGTTCGCCCGGTGGTGTTTTGATCGGACGGAAGTTGGATTGCAGATAGGTCGGTCGCCATGAACGGAGCTTATTCGGAAAGAAGGTCGTGATAGAGCAGTTAGTAAGTACTATTCTAACTACGAGCTATCGCAACATAGCTGCTACGCAGTGAAAAAACAGAGCTACAGCACTCGATCGCACAAATTGCGACCCTACTTATCACAAAGATAAAGAATGAGAGATGCACTACTGGCTCCTGCTCTCCCCTTCTTGACCGAGCTGCGCGTGTCCGTCCACACTCACCAGAAGTGCGATCCAATCTGAGCCTGGCCAATAAAAAAAGGGCGAGCTGCAAAGCAACTCGCCCTTAAAATTCTTAATTAGCTTCAGCGAAGCTTAGCGACGTCGTCGTAGACCAAGAAGTCCGACAAGGCCGAATGCAACCATCAAACCAGTTGCTGGCTCTGGAACTGTCGTTACAGGGAATGCAGTTGGTGTAACGCCGTTACCCCAAGTAGCTGCAACATCACCAGTAGCAGCATTTGCTGATACAGCAACGTCAAGCTCAACAGAACCGTCGAGCGTAACTGGAGTTCCAAGAACACCGAAAGTTACGTTACCAGGAGCGGCCGCGTTAGGAATGAAGAATGCGAAAGGAGCAGGACTTGCACCTTGAGTAAGGATACCTGGCTCTGCAACAAGCTCGATACCACCAGCATCGATAGGTCCGTCAGTTGTGGTTACGGTGATGTTACCACCACCAGCTGGCCACATACCTTCGAGTTGAGCGTTAGCGGTATAAGAACAAACGAGTGCAATGGTGATTGCTGCGATAAACTTTTTCATAGTGGATAGTCTCCGAGAGAAATAATGTCCGGTTATTGGTGTAAAATCTTCGTTGTTTGTGGCTCCAGTTTGAGCCGAGGTCGGGACACACGTCCCAAAAATTTGAATTGCTTCAAATCCTCAATACTCGATTAGACCACCTCCATAATTGTCAACCGATACTCCAGTCGCTCGAGCTTCGGTCAAAAGTTTCCGGAATGCAACAAAAGAAGCACCCATTCGCTCATCGAGATAAATCACGAAGTAGTCCAGCGGTTAAATGCTGAGCTTCGAAACTTATCTCGAGGAGTGTTTGGGTGCTTGCGTTAGCGTTACCTGTAATTTGTGTTGTGTTGCCCCGATTCTACTTGGGGCTGTGATGGAGTCAATACTGTTTTTTAGTAATGTTTTCCGCCACAAATCAAAGCCGCAATGGCGTCTGATCTCCCGTAGTTTAAATATTCGGCAAGTCCTGTCAATACTTTGTCTGCGAAATAGTCAAAATACCCAAAACGGGACTTTTCTACGCTAAAAGTGCGTAGCAAATCGTTCGAAAAGAATTGAAAGTCGCTGGCTAGACGTTCCGCGCCGCCGGCCCCTCATCGAGCACAAGTTTTTGAATCTGTTTGAATTCCTTTCGCTTAGAAGTCGTACACCATTCAAAAATCGTTGCTTCCGTGGTCGTCATCACGGCACCATCGCTTTCCATCCGGCGGATTGCGGTTTGATGATCAAGCGAATCCCTTGCTCCCATGGCGTCCACCGCCCCTAAAACCCGATATCCGTCGGATAAGAGATCGAGAACGGTTTGCTGAACGCATATGTGACTCTCGATCCCAGTCACGAGAACTTTCGTGCGATTTAACTCTGTAAGTTGCTCGCGAAACGAATCGGATCCGCAGCAACTAAAAGCGGTCTTTTCAAAGACCAATCCTTCTGAGTGAACCCTTTTGCGAAGAAGTTCGCTCATTGGACCAAGTCCCTGTGGATATTGTTCCGTGAGTAAACAAGGCAAACCCAAGATGTCGGCGGCATCCATCAACCTGCCGATATTCCACTCCATTCGCTCGCGACCTGCGATTTGCGGAAGCAACTTCTCCTGAACGTCAATGACAAGTAGGACCGTGTCTGACGAATTCATTAGTTCGGGGCTTCGAAAGTAGTCCTCTTGCGCGGTCATTGGGGCGTCCTTACTGTTTCTTCCTGATGCCGCCCGCCTAGTCGGGCAATGTCAAATCTCTAAGATGTTTTTAACGTGGTGAATAAGTCTTTACCACCAGCACGCCCTTTCGATCGCAACGATGACCACTATCCTCACCGTCAGACGCGACGGCCAAATCGCCATGGGCGGTGATGGCCAGGTCACACTTAGCACCACCGTAATGAAAGCGGACTCCGTAAAAGTACGCTGGCTTTGCGATGGCCGAGTCCTTTGCGGATTCGCTGGCTCTGGTGCCGATGCGTTTGCTTTGCTTGAGCGATTCGAACAAAAACTGAACGACTATCCGGCCAACTTGCCCCGTGCCGCAACGGAACTTGCCAAAGAATGGCGGTTAGACCGAGCTCTGCGTCGGCTCGAAGCACTCATGGCCGTCGTCGACAAAGACCATTCACTTCTCATCAGCGGTACCGGAGATGTGATTCAGCCTAGTGACGGCATCATTGGAATTGGATCCGGTGGAAATTTTGCAATCGCGGCAGCTCGAGCTCTCCTAGCGAACACCGACCTAACGGCCGCCGACGTCGTCAAGAAATCGCTCGAGATCGCTGGTGACATTGATATCTACACCAATACAAACATCGTGGTCGAGGAGCTTTCATGCTTGGCAAAATAAAGCAGCTCATCGGTGAAAACGAAAAAACATCTGATCTAACACCTCGAAAAATCGTTGAGCTCCTCGATCGTCACATTGTTGGCCAAGCAAACGCGAAACGCTCGGTCGCAATCGCGATTCGCAATCGCTGGCGACGTCAGCAGTTGCCTGAAGAGATGCGTCAAGAAGTTCTACCGAAGAATATCCTGATGATTGGCCCGACGGGTGTCGGCAAGACAGAGATCGCGCGTCGTCTTGCAAAGCTCACGGGTGCTCCGTTCATAAAAGTCGAAGCCACCAAGTACACCGAAGTCGGCTACTACGGCCGCGACGTCGAAAGCATGATTCGTGAACTCGTGGAAAACGCAATTGGGATCGTCCGAGAAGGCGAACTAAAACGCGTCGAAGAATCTGCCACCGAGCGTGTCGAAGAACGCCTGCTGGACTTGCTTGCGCCTCCACCAGTCTCTGTAGATGTCGGTGTCGACGCAGAAAACTCGGCGGAGCAATACCAACGCACGCGTGAGCGGATGCGAGGCATGTTGCGAGGTGGCGAACTCGAACAGCGAACGATTGAACTCAGCGTAGAGCAAAAACAATCGCCAATGGTTTTCGGTGGAATGGGCATGGAGCACATGGACATGGACTTGCAAGGCATGCTCGACAAAATCATGCCCAAGCAAAACGTCCGCAGGGCGCAAACGGTCGCCGAAGCTCGAAAAGTACTGCACGAGCAAGAATGTGAAGCGTTGCTGGACGATGAAAAGATCAACGCGATGGCCATCGATCTAGCGCAAGAATCCGGAATCATATTCATTGACGAGATCGACAAAGTCGTCGCCAGTGATTCCAAAAACGCCGATGTCTCTCGAATGGGCGTGCAACGCGACTTGCTGCCCATCGTTGAAGGCACGACCGTACAAACTCGCTACGGCTACATCAACACGAACCATGTTCTCTTCGTCGCGGCAGGTGCGTTTCATCGAGCCAAACCCAGCGACCTAATGCCCGAATTGCAAGGCCGGTTTCCAATTCGAGTCGAACTGAATGCACTAACAAAAGACGACTTCATTCGCATTCTTACCGAGCCGAAAAACTCACTAACGAAACAGTACACTGCGTTGATGAACACGGAAGACATCACGCTAGAGTTCACGGAGGACGCGGTGGAGTCACTCGCCTCGTACTGCTTCCAAGTTAACGAGTCGACTCAAAACATTGGCGCGCGTCGGCTCCACACAATCATGGAACGGTTGCTTGAGGAACTCAGCTTTGAATCGCCAGACATGTCCATGGGACACGTCACCGTCAACGCCGCGTACGTTTCGGAGAAGCTCGAAAAGATCGCCGAAGACGAAGACCTCAGTCGGTTTATCCTTTAGTAACCATTTTCCACTTGCAACTAGTTGTTGCACATGAATTTCGAAATGCAGCAACACTTCCAGATGCTTTTGCAGTGCATCGACTGGGAAGCGGAAGCAGAAGCAAAACGGCTGATTGATCGTCGTCGCCAGATGACGAAAAAGAACCCGGAATCTTCGGGCGAAACAATTCTTGGGCTGAGCATTGTTGAATCGGAACCGTCGCTAGGCGGAAGACATCTCATCACCCTTTCCAAACGCAACGGCAAACAACCCCTGCCTTGGAATCGCCTTCGCGCCGGCACGCCTATTGTTTTCTCGAACGATGCCGATGAGGGAAGCGAGTGCACCGGCGTCGTTTGTTCGCGGACGACGCATCAAATCCAGATCGCAATCAATGCTTGGTTGGACGGGAACCTGTTTCGACTGGATCGTTCTCCCGACGAGATCACGCGAAAACGTCAAGTCATGGCGATTTCGCGAGCTCAGAAGGCGAAAGGTCGCGCGGCGCAGCTGCGCGACATCATGTTTGACGAGCGAGAACCAGCGAGCGACAAGTCGTTTCCAATCGAGTTTGAAACGCAACTCAATGAATCACAACAGGACGCGGTGAGCTTCGCGCTGGCGGCACGCGATATCGCGATTATCCACGGCCCGCCTGGCACGGGGAAAACAACGACCGTTGTCGAGCTCATCTACCAAGCTGTCGCTCGCGGACAACGAGTCCTCGCTACGGGCCCTAGTAACACAGCGGTCGATAACTTACTCGTCCGACTTGCGTCACGCGATTTATCCGTAGTACGGCTTGGACATCCAGCGCGAGTTGCCAAAGAGCTCCAAGAAAACACACTCGACGCGTTGGTCGAAAACCACGAGAACATGGTCATTGCGAGAGAAATGCTTCGCGAGTCGGAAGCAATTTATCGAAAGATGGATCGCTACACTCGCGCGAGGCCGGGGCGCGGCCACAAACAGGCGCTACGTGCTGAAGCCAAACAACTCGCCGGCGACGCCAAGATGCTCGAGCGGCAGGCTGTCGAACACATCCTCGACCGAGCGAACGTGATCTGCATGACGACAACGGGCGACGATGACACACTTCGCGATCGATTCTTCGATATGGCCGTCATCGACGAAGCTTGTCAAAGCACAGAACCCGGCTGCTGGATTCCTCTTTTGCGTAGTGACAAAATTGTTCTCGCTGGCGATCACTTTCAGTTGCCGCCGACCGTACTTGCCACTGAATCAATGCAGGCCGGCTTCCAAACAAGTCTCATGCAACGCATAGTTGAGCAATACGGCGACACGGTAACGCGGCGACTTGACGTTCAATACCGAATGCATGAACAGATTATGCAATTCTCGTCGAAACACTTTTACGACGGGAGCCTGACGTCAGACGCATCCGTGGCGTCTCATTCGCTGGCCGATCTTCCTGACTTTCGCGTCGAACACCTCGCTCGCGAATCGGCGCAGTTTTACGACACGGCCGGAGCGGGCTGGGAAGAAGAGCTGGAACCGGAAGGCTTAAGCAAGCGGAATCCGGAAGAAGGACGCTTGATCCTTAAAAAGGCTGCAGAACTTTACTCCGCAGGCCTTTCGGCCAAAGACATCGCCGTAATCGCCCCTTACGCTGCTCAGGTCCGCTGGCTCCGTGATCACTGCGACATTCAAGATCTTGAAATCGATACCGTTGACGGTTTTCAAGGTCGAGAAAAGGAAGCCGTGCTGATCACGATGGTACGTTGCAACCGCGATGGCGAAATCGGTTTCCTTGCCGACCCGCGTCGCATGAATGTTGCGTTGACCCGGGCCAAGCGAAAGCTAATCGTCATTGGCGATAGTGCTACACTCAGCAACGAACCGTTCTTCGTATCGTTACTGGACTACTTCGAGCAGATCGGTGGCTATCACTCGGTCTGGGAAGAAGTCGACTAACTCCACGCCGCACCGCTTTCACCGGCAGCATCGCTGTCCGTGAGTTTCACAGTTATTCCGCCGCTTAGGCCGGCTAGCATGGTGGTTTAGTCACGAAGTAGCGATTTCATTTCCGAGCCACCACATGGAGGTCGATCCATTTGGCAGGCGTTGCGCATCTTGAACGCCAACTGAAAACAATGCCACCATGCTTACTCGCGCGTTCTCAACGAGTAATTGCTCACTGGTCGGATCGCAGGATTCAAAGAATGACTTACCGCTTGTTTCGAAACGTGTATCTAGCCACGATTTGCAGCACTGTTTTGTTTTTTAATTTATACGGTGAAGCAAGCGGTCAAATCCAGCCTCCGCCGGTACGTTGGCAACAAGAAGTCGCGTTGCTCCAAGACCAGACGGGCCAGACTTCCGCGATCACCACGCTTGATTCTTTGCAAGCGGAGATCGACGCACAGGCCGCCGAACTCGACGCCATGCGTGAGAGCTTTTCGAAATTCGACAGCATCTTTGGCGAAAGTGGTGGAGGTAGTTCCGATCCGGGATGCGGTTGCAACTCGGATCCAAAAACGCGACTACTTCCGATTGTCGCCGAACAAACGATCGAGCCATCATGCGGAGCTGGCGGAGCCGAAGGCGATACCGCAGATGACTATCACAAGATCGACTTCTACCCGACGTACGATCGCGGCTTTGTCATTCGCTCGTTCGACCAGAAGAAGCTGCCGTACGAGCTTGTCATTCCAGGTTGGATTCAGTTCCGACACAATGGCTTCGCCCGTGACGTCGAAACATGGACTGACAACGCCGGTGTAACTCGACCGGTCCGCAATCGCAACGCTTTGGACATCGAACGAGCGAGGATCTATTTCCTCGGTTGGGTGCACGACCCACGCTTGAGATTCTTCTTCCACCTGGATGGCGATACCGACGGAGGCCACGCCGTCGATTTCTTTGACTACTGGTGGTCGTGGGATTTCACGGATCGTTTTCGAGTCCAACTTGGAAAACGAAAAGTACCCGCAAGTCGTCAATGGCTCTTGGGAGCACGACGTACACGATTCATTGACCGCCCAATGGCCAATGATTTTTTCCGACCAGATCGAACGATTGGCGTTTACGCAATTGGAAAAACGGGCGAGTCCGGAAACTATGAGATGATGGTCGGCAACGGCTATCGCACATCGAATATCCCTAACTCGCAAACGGACAACAAGTTCACGTTTGCCGCAACGCAGTACTTTGATCCACTAGGAAAGTATGGCAGCCAGCTCTCTGACTTTGACTATTCCAGCGATCCGCTGGTGCGTTTCGGCCACTCGTTCGTGTACTCGCCGCACTCCGATGACCAACTGGGAGTGCCGCTGGATGAAACTGATCATTTACGTCTTAGCGACGGGACGCGACTGAACCAAATCGGGGCCCTCGCACCTGGAGTCACCGTTTCTGATCTCGACCTGTACTACTACGGTGCGGATTTGGCATGGAAGTATCGTGGTTGGAGTTTCAACTCGGAAGTGTTCCTACAATGGCTCGAGAACCTGCGCGGCGACGGCGCCCTGCCAATGGATTCGCTTTTCCGTCACGGCTACTACGTCGAGGGTGGGCGTTTCTTAATCCCGAAGAAGCTGGACATCAACGGAAGGTTCTCAGAAGTCCGAGGCGAGTTCGGTGGTGCTACAGAAATCGCCGCTGGCGTGAACTGGTATCCGCTCGATACGTTCAAGGTCAAGATCTCGTTTGACGTAACGCAACTCGATGGCAGCCCGCTGAACAACACAGCATCCGAAATCCTCGTGGGCGACGACGGAATGCTATTCCGCACTCAGTTCCAAGCCGAGTTCTAAAACCGGTGTTGGCTGGCGTTTAGAACGCCTTTTGAAGCGGGAGCAACCTCACCCGTTTTTCTTATCTAATGAATCCGGTGAGAGCCTAGACAGGCAATTCACCGGACTCGTTGAATACCCGAACTAGGATGTTCGGCTGCGGCTCTGCGCGGACCATCGCGAATACGAGACTCAAGCAATAATTGTTCGCGATTATCTCTTGCGAAAAAGTGTTGGCGCAGTTTCGTAGACCGGCACTGAATCAACATTGACAAAACACCCAGAACCAACACATTACGGATACTCATCCACGGCATTCGAAAACTCTTTCGAGCTTGCCACACAACCTTCTATCTGGAGGAAAGCATGCGTATTCACTTCCCAAGTCTGGCGACCGGTGCGTTTGTTGTTTTATCGGTAGTACTTTTTGCTGCGGCGCAGCGGCCAGTTTCCACCGAATCACGCTTCGAATTGGAAGCGACGCCCAATCACGTATTCGTGCTCGACCGCGACACTGGTAGAGTGTGGCAGAAGTTTGTTTCGGATGACTCCGGACAATCAGATCAAGATTTCGCACTGCCAAAGCTCAGGGCGAGATAGCTTCATGAGTTGTTGGCAGTAGTAGCTCGGAAAACAATGAGTAACAAATCCGTCGCGGCACGAATTGGATCGGCCCTACTGCCGTGGCTCGAGATCGTTGCGATTGTCGGCCTTTGCTATTTATTTGCGGGTTCGCCCACGCCTTCCGTAAACGAAGCACACTACCTCGCGAAAGCAAAACACTACTGGCAACCGGAATGGTGCAAAGGCGACTTTTTCCTCGAGTCCGCCGATGCGCACGAGGTCTTCTACTGGACGTTCGGGTGGATGACCAAGCACTATTCCTTGCCAGCAACGGCTTGGATTGGCAGGCTGCTGGTTTGGTTCTTGTTTGCAGCTTCGTGGCGGCGAATGGTTCGCGCGATCACGAACGTTCGCGGCGCAGCATGGCTTTCAGTGCTTTGTCTTCTTCCGCTTACGTATTATGGACATCTTGCCGGCGAGTGGCTGATCGGCGGCATTGAAGCGAAGGGCTTCGCGTACCCGTTACTCTTCCTGGCAATTGCCAAAGCGGTCGAAGGCAAATGGTGGCAAGCGTGGCCGCTGCTTGGCTTGGCTTCTTCGTTTCATATTTTGGTCGGAGGCTGGGCCGTTATCGCATTTCTGTTTGCTCTGTTCATGCGTCGCGATGAAGAGCAAGTGAACTACACCGAACTCGCAATCTGGTTAGTGGTGGGAGGCTTACTCGCGCTACCGGGTTTGATTCCGGCACTGCAACTAACGGCTGACGCAACGGCTGAGGAAATCCGAGAAGCCAACATTACGTACACCTTCCGCCGATTGTCTCACCACTTAGTTCCGTACCGATTTGCGCAGTGGAACCCTTTCGCGCCAAAGTTCAACGTTACGCGTCCGCTAAGCTTTGGCTTGCTCTGTCTTCTTTGGTGGCGATTTGCCGGATCGATTCGCACTCCTCGCTGGCAGCGTCTGCAGATGATCGTCAACGGCAGCCTGGTCATTGCCGCGTGCGGGTTGATGGTTGAGTTGCTATCCAGCCCTTTCGATCATTTTCAGATTCCATATCTCAGTAACATGCGTGCGAGCTTGCTGCGATTCTATTGGTTTCGAATGAGCGACATGATGATACCGGTTGGACTGGCTCTCTTCGCGATCGTGCGAGTGAGGCAACCGACGGCACGCGTTTGGCAAGTAGCGCTTACGTTATTGCTAGGCATGATGGGGCTTTTTCTCGCCTCGCAGCAATACGGATATGCGGCTCGAAGTATGTCTATCCAGCAACAACACTGGAAAGAAACACTACCCGATGCTTTTCGATCTTCCAATTGGTCGCGCACTACTGGGGAGCTGACTGAACCTGATCGCATTGATGAAGACTGGCTCGACGTCTGCAATTGGATCCGCGACAATACACCGCCAGTGTGCACAGTGCTGACGCCCGTTCGACAGCAAACGTTTAAATGGTACGCTCAACGCCCTGATGTTGTGACATGGAAGGATGTCCCGCAAGATGCAGCCGCGATCGTGGCTTGGTGGGAGCGGCGACGAGCGGTGCATAAGCTTGGTGACTGGCCGTGGGAAAATCCCGAACAACTCGCGAACGTTTTGTCGAGTTACGGTGTCACGCATATCGTCTGGCCAACGACGACGTACAAACCGTACGGCGACGAGGTAGAACAAGTGTACGCAAACGAGCTGTTTCGAGTCTTTGAAGTTAGATAGATAGCCAAAACGAAACAATGCTTGACGCCGACCTTTCTCGCCATCTGTCGCAACGCCTCGCTCAACCCCTTCTGGGTCGAGCTGCCCATCAAGCCTATTCTCATCCGCAGAGCTACGGCCGACATTTCGGTCCAGCACCGATGTACGCGCGGAAAGCGGCAATCATGGTGCTCATATACTGGAATGGAACAGAGTGGATTTTGCCACTGACGCGGCGTGTCGCCAAAGGCATCCACGCAAGCCAAATCTGTTTTGCCGGTGGTGGTATTGATCCGGGAGAAACGGCTGTAGAAGCGGCGTTGCGAGAATGTGGCGAAGAAACCGGTTGGGCGCCAACAAAAGCCAATGTCGTGGGCCAACTTTCTCCGATCTTTGTCTATGCAAGCAACAATTTCGTTTCGTGCATTGTGGCGATCACGCGGGAGCAACCCGTTTGGAAACGCGATCCGCGCGAGGTCGCTGAAGTGATCGACGTTCCACTCGAACACATTTGCAGCGACCCGAAAATACATCAGACGCAGTTAGATTTGTTCGGCCAGAACTCGACCGCGCCTTGCTTCCGCTGGAACTCGTACGATATCTGGGGAGCCACCTCGATGGTCATTTCAGAACTCAAATCGGTAATCCTCTCATGACTCGTGTCGCTATTCTCGGAGCCACCGGTTACACCGCGCTCGAACTCACCAAACTGCTGCTTCGTCACCCAGACGCACAAATCGTCGCGGTAACCAGCCGCAATGCGGGGGAGTCAATCGCTACGGTGCACCCGCAGTTAACCAATCGCCTTGATCTCAGCCTCGAAGACCTCTCCACGAGCGAATTGGTTGATCGTGCCGAGTGTATCTTCAGTTGCCTCCCCCATGCAGCTTCGGCATCGACCGTCGGTCCGCTAGTTGATGGCGGCGCACGCGTCGTTGATTTTAGTGCTGACTATCGGCTCAATGATGTCGCTACATATGAACAATGGTATGGCGGAACGCACCCAGACCCCAATCGAGTCGGCGCAACACCTTACGGCTTGCCCGAGTGGTTCCGTGAAGGCATCGCTGACGCGCCCTTGGTTGCAAACCCCGGTTGCTATCCAACGTCGGCGATCTTGCCACTCGCTCCCTTGTTGAAAGAAAAACTCATCGCGGCCGACGGCATCATTGTCGACTCGAAAAGCGGCGTGAGCGGGGCAGGGCGATCACCAAAACTTGGCACGCATTACCCGGAGTGCAACGAGAGCATTTGTGCGTACGGTCTCGGCCAACATCGCCACATGCCCGAGATCGAACAGATTCTCGAGCGAATTACCGGCACACCTGCGCAGGTAATTTTCACACCGCACTTGGTACCCATGAATCGTGGAATTCTGACAACGGCCTACAGCATGCCCACAGGAAGCTCCACCGAGTCGCAACTGATGGACGTTATGCGCACGGCGTATCAGGACTGCCCATTCATTCGCGTCGTCGACCATCTACCTCACACACGAGACGTTTCCCACACGAACTACTGCGATATCACAGTCCGTGTG
>CAYNJG010000102.1:0-23413 GCA_964397295.1 uncultured Pirellulaceae bacterium | reverse complement strand
CCTACATATCGACATATTCATGGAAACCTCAGCCCGAAAATCAACAGGCTGCTAGAGCCTCAAGTCGAATTTCAGTTGCCTCGGCGTGATTTCCACTTCTTTTTCTTCGTGTTACTAACCATTGAACTATGTTCGATTGCTGCTGGTGGTCACTTCGTACGCCGTGGTGGCGCCCGTGGCTGTACGCAACTTGCGATTGGTGGCGTGAGGCTGCGTTCCTCACCACTTTGCTTGCTGAAGTGATGTATCTGATTTCATAGACTGCAAAAACCCTGCATCCCAAAAGCCAACAAGAGGATTCTCTTCGCGAGTGAACTTTTCGGCGTCTGACTTGTCGTTTGGATGTTGTAGAAACACAAGTCATCTCGACCAAAACACCATAAAGATCAGCATAAATTTATCCAGCATGAACATCGAATTCCCAAACGACTTCTTCCTTCAAATCTTTGACTCGCAGCCCAGCGAAACGCACGTTGCACTCGAACACGCGATCGTCGATCTGGTAGGTGATGCCTCGGTGGTTGGCTCTTCATTCGTGAACGTCGAGTCTTACGCAAAGCAAGGTCTTTGCAAGCGTGAACTCCAACCGTCGCCGCGCCCGATTTCTACTACTCACTGGGGCGGAGAAGACTATGACCGTCTATATCAGAACTACATGTTGTCGGTTTGGAAAGTTACTTGGAACGACGAAGAGCTTTACGAAGTGCAGGCACATTGGCAAACGGCATGCGGCCGTTCGCAGGCCACATGGATTATCGCGCCAACTCGCGAGTTGGCGGATGAGTTCATCCTGGATGTCGAACGCAAAACGAATGATCCGGGTGATTCGATCTTGGTCTTTCGCAACGGACATTGGGACTACAGCAGAGAGTTGTTTAAGTCCGTTCAAAATACAAGCTTCGATGATCTCGTGTTGGCGGACACGCTCAAAGAATCCATTCAGTCTGACTTTCGCCAGTTCCTCGACGCGCGATCGCAATATGGCGAACTTGGTCTGCCCTGGCGTCGCGGAGCACTCTTCATCGGTCCACCCGGTAACGGCAAGACACATTGCGTGCGGGCACTAGTTCGACAGATGTCCGTGCCATGCTTGTACGTACAAAGTCTTCAGCATCGACACTATGAGAGTGAACGGCTTCTACAAATGGTATTCGAACGAGCTCGTCGGTTGCGACCCTGCGTGCTTATCTTTGAAGATTTGGATGCGTTGGTGGATAGCAGCAACCAATCGTTTTTCCTTAACCAGCTAGACGGCTTCGAAAAAAACGTTGGCTTAATTGTGCTTGCCACGACAAATCACCCGGAACGCATCGACAAAGCGATCCTGAATCGACCAAGCCGTTTCGATCGCAAGTACCACTTCAATCTGCCGACGATCGAGGCTCGCGAACAGTTTCTTGCTAGTTGGAGATTGAAGCTACAAGGAAAAGTTGACTGGCCCGAAACGTCCTTGAATGAACTGGCGAACGCAACGGACGGTTTCTCGTTTGCGTACCTCAAGGAACTCGTTGTGAGCGGCTTGATGTCACAGATCTCGAACAAGAGCCTTCCGTTTTCGCACCACATCGCCGAACAAGCAAAGTTCTTGGCGGCTCAAATGAAAACGGAAACGACAAGTGCATGACGTCGATTGTTTAACGCTCTACTCAGATGCAATCGTATTTCAACGACGTTGACCAAACATCAACAGTAGAAAAACGCAGCCACACAACAATGCGCGCGAGTCGACGGTTCCGGCACCACAACGACAGGAATGATTCCTCCACCAGGAACCCCGTTGTAGCCAACCGAGATATCACCCTCTGGTACGTCACCAAGAACTTCGCGATTAACTTGCCATGGTCCCGAAGGGCGGCTCACGCACTGCTTTCTCGCCGTGTCATCAATATCGATACCGTTTGCCAGCCGTTGAAAGCCGCCAAATCAATCTGAACTCACCTCAGATCACAGTGACCCCAACTCAGCAAGAGTTTCCGCAAAAACAGCGAAAAAACCTTCGGCACGGTGGTTGCGATGTTACTTCACCGGTTCTACCAAACTAACTTAAAAACGAGGAAAACTATGAAACGGATGGCAAAACTCATATTCGTCGCACTCTTCATCGCTGGTACTGCATCGCTGGCAAACGCTCAAGGTTACGGAGCCTACGGCGGCAATCGCGGTGGAACGTCGTTTGGAATTCGCTTAGGCGGCATCGGCATTTCTTACACCTCACCCCGAAGCACGTCTCGCTACGGTGCGTATCGTCCGGGCTATGGAGCGTATGGTCGAGGTGGCCCAGGCTACGCCGTGCCATCCAAGTATCGCAAGCCAGTGCATGCAGTTCGACGTGGCTACGGTTACGCCCCATCGCGCGGCGGTCGCTACGGTTATGGATACTAATCTGATCATGCCGATTTTTGGAACGTTGCTCCGTCATACAAGCTCGTGTGCAAGTGGATGTTGCGCACGAGTACCAGTTGCGGAGCAGCGACAGAAGGTAGCCTCTGCGTGTAGGTGGTGAAGCTGGCTCTTCTAGCTAACCTACGACCGGTGGCCGAGATCAAAGCGAACTCTGACGGAAAAGCACGCACGAGACCGACGAAAAAAACCGAAACGTGTATAGTGAGCACAGTTGTGCGGTGCTAGTTGAGCTACCAAAGTTCGTCGAGGAAACTATGAAACGGATGGCAAAACTCATATTCGTCGCACTCTTCATTGCTGGTACCGCGTCCTTGGCAGACGCTGGGGAATTCGGGGTCAGAAACTACTCGAGGAACTACGCAAACGGCGCGGGCATTGGAACTCGCATAGGACGCGTTGGAATTGCGCACTACGACTCGTCTCGGTTTGCCTCTCGCTCTAGCTCGGCGCGTTACTCCGATGCTCGCTACACCGAGCGTTCAAACTCGCAGTTTTCTTCATACCGAAACGCCGTTCGCGGATCGGCCAATGCCCGACGTACGACGAATTACTACCGTCCACCGAACGTCGTTCGACGAGGTAACCGCTACGAATACAATCCGGGCGAACTTAGCCGCCCGCGCAACCGCCGCTAGACCTTGCGATTCGACTCGTAGATTGCCTGGATGAGAGCGGTCGCTCGCGTGCAGTTAAATTTGCCTTCACTCATAGGCGAGCTTCGCCCAGACGCCCGCAGCGTCTTGAGACATCGACCCTCCCAAAGACAGTTGAGCTCGCTGAAGCACTTGCATGCTTTTTGCTCATAGTTCCTAAATCCCGCACTCAAGTTTCAATGCTGAAACAAAGTTCTGTTGCTTTTTTTGATCGTTAAGCGAATTTGCTTGCGAAGAGCACGTCGGTGAACACAATAAACCTTCTCTCGAACCAAACCTTGATTCAGGCAATCCAAATGATTCGACGACTAAGCCTCATCACATTCGTTTTCTGTTTGATTTCCGGATGGCAAGTGTATGCGGGAATCTCTCTAAGGTCAGAATACAGCTACAACCAGCAAGGCAATGTTTCTTTCGAAGGTAGCGAAAGTATCGTTGGAAATCTTGAACGCACCGTGACGTTGCCGAACGCCACCTACACCTTTGATGTCGAGTCAGCCAACGAGAATTTTTACGAGTTAAAGTCGCAAGCCAGATTCGAAGTCGATATCGATGGGCGGGCAATCAACGGCCGATCAGGTGATGGTTGGGACAGCACAAGCGTGCGAGCATTTAGCTCGTCGCAATTAGTCGACACGACATTTGTTGATGGCATTCAGGGTCAATCCTCCGGTTTTGCTGAATTCCTTTGGGACATCACTGGTGCTTCGACCATCACGGTGAATCCGCAGTTATCCAGCGACGCTTACTTTGTTGACCAACTGTTTACGACTGCTTTATTCAACACGCTAGAGGGTCAGGCAATTCCGGAACTCGAGCTAAACGACCAAAGCCGTCCACCGTTGGGGACCAGCAGCGTCGAAAGTATTGTGCCGGGCTTCTTCGAGCCGGTAGTCATAGCCGTTGATTGGTTAGTGGGCCAAGAATTAGATGTATTTTTCGAGCTGCAAACCAGCGCTAGGTTGGACATTATGAATCTCGATGCCGCCGGATTTAATGCGGTTGTCGATTCAGACTTTTCTAACACAGCGGTTCTTAGAGAGATTCGAATCTATGATGAGAACGGCGACCTCATTCCCGATGCATTCCTTCGTAGCTCCGAGGATGACTTCATCTACGACCCCGCTGGCCTAGGCCTGGGTATTGGTGGAACCGGAGGCGGAGGACCAGCTACCGGAGGTGGCGGAACTGGCGGTGGTGGAACCGGAGGCGGTGATCCCAACGTGGTTCCAGAACCAACGACGATGGTGATCTGGCTCGTACTAGGTGGCCTAGTCGGAGTTGGCGAGTTTCGTCGCCGCAAGTCAAGCTAAGGCTAACCCCAGGCTTATCGCTTCGACTCGTCTTCTGTTTCGCACTTTAGCACCCGCGAATTCCGCGACGGCAGCGTGGAACGCTCTCTCCGTTAGAGAACGAGGAGAGAGAATGAGTGGTGCCCCCCAGCAAAGAAAGGGAGCACCCCGACCAGGACTCGAACCTGGAACCCTCAGATTAGAAGTCTGATGCTCGATCCAATTGAGCTACCGGGGCGTGCTTAGACTTCGACTAGTTCTATCCCTTGTCGTTTTGTGCTGTCAAGACGACGGAGTCAGATGAACGACCCACTTCGATAGGACGAACGCGAAACGAACTCAGCTCATATTGCCCGATGTTGTTCCGTTTTACGCGTTGAACGCACAGCGAAAGTGGGACGCGATCACTTATCTTGGCGGAAAGTGTAAGAGCTACACAATTTGCTTGGCCAAAAGACCTCCTAGCTAGAAGGCATCTAGTAGTCACACAGCAGCGTTTCGCGCTGTCGACGCTTGAGCAGAAAAGACTTCTCAACGGGCTGTCTTCTTCCTTAGATGCCACCGGTGACCAGCGACAAAGACGCCAAGTAAACCCACAAGGAAAATCGAACTTGGTTCGGGCACAGCAGTAACCGTGTAGGTAATACTGTCCAAACTAAAGCCGTTTAAGGTTGCACCTCCCGTATGCGCAACGACCATCGAAGATCCGCAGAGATTGGTATGTGCAGGAATGCTCGTGTTCGTCCCGGCAGCGATGGCCTGGGAGTTTGCGCCAATCGTCAGCGTCCCCATTTCTCCCGTACCAAAAGAACTGATGTCGATTTCATCCAGAACTACCGCCTGCACATTTGCTGGGCATGCAAATGAAATCGTTACTGCTTCGGCACCATCTTCAGAGTCAAGCTCAGCGGCAGTGTCGGCATTGGGTGCGTTAATCCCAAAGCGGTTTGAATTTGAATTGAGGGTGCCAATGTTGGCCGATATCGTCAAGTCGATCCCAGGCACGTTCGGAGCAACCGTAGTTACCAACCCCGCTTCTACATCGGCTCGGCTGCCAGTAAAGATGACCACGTCGGCATGAACTACGAGCGGGAACACGGCAAAGAGGACAATGATTCCAAGAAGGCTACAGATTCCGTTCATGATGGGCTTTCTGAATATACTGTGGTTTTCTACGTTGTGCGGTCGCGCAGGCGGCCGTGGATCTTGGTTAGATTAAATCCACTACCAACGTGAGTCTACCCAACGTGAGTCTACCCAACGGCATCCTTCGCAACGAATTGCAATCCAGTCCCAGTAGGAATGTCATTCGCAAGCCAAGCGACCTGCGAACCTTGCCTACTTACCCGGAGTTCCTATATTACTTCGATTCACTCTACAATTGATACTAACGAGCAACGCGATGAAAACCATCGAAGCCAAAGTCTGTTTCACACCTGCCACTGACGAACTCCGATTTCTGACGGAGGGACCATACCGCGCGGCGAACGGCAAGCTTTCTTGGGTCGCGATCCAGCATGGTGCCGATGCGAAAGTGGGTTCTCTGAATATCGTTGACCTAACGACGGGCGAAAACAAAAACGTGCCGCTTCCGGGTCGCCCTGGCTTTGCGTTTCCGACGTCAAAGGCAGATCAGTACGTCGTTGGCATGGAACGTCATGTGGCGATCGTAAATGTCGAAAACGGAACCGTTGAGACTTTGGTCGATGGTGTCGACAGTGCGGTCGACAATACGATCATCAATGATGGCATGGTGTACGGCGACTACTTGATTTTCGGTTGCAAGGAATTGGAATTCACGACGAGGAAAGCTGGGCTCTACTTACTGAAGCCAGATAAATCTCTTGTCCAACTGGCGAACGACCAAATTTGTTCAAATGGAAAAGCGATCAGAAAAGAGGCAGACGGTACACTGCGGTTCTTTGATATCTGTTCGACATCGCAACAAGTCGTGTCATGGGAAATCGATTTCGACGCGGGCGAACTGCGAAATCCACAAGTCGTGATTGATCTCACCAGCACCGAAGTATTTCCTGACGGGATGATTCTCACTCCAGATGAGCGATCATTGATCGTTGCGATATTTAATCCGGGCGATGCGGATCACGGCGAAGCGAGACAGTACAGCATCGCGACCGGTGAACTCGAGACCGTTTGGACATGCCCCGCGTCGCCACGCGTGACTTGCCCTCAGCTTATTGAGCATGAAGGCAAGGTAGCGTTATTGCTGACGACGGCGGACGAAGGTATGGAGCCAGAATTACGAGCAAAGAGCAAAAACGCGGGCTGCCTGTTTATTGGCGAGACGGACTTCGACGGCCTATGTGACAACCCAAGCTATCCGGTCTGATACATCGATCCAGCTCTATTCCTTGCCCAACTAGTGGGATTTGCCGAAACCGGAAGCCCAACATCAGTACCAACGGGCGGCTGGAAAAACCAGAGCGACCGGAGTCCTATAAAAAGAAACTCTCATCAAGTGCTGGCATGGAAGGTGCCGTTTTGCTGTGCTGGATGGCGTGAGTTCGTTGTTTTTCTTCGACTACAGACCTTAATCTCCTTAAGTACAAGCCGCTCGCCGATAAAAAGCAAGAATCGAGTCGCCGGTGCTCTGTCAAATCAGAGAAGGTGGCTTACCCCTTTGCGTCGTCGGCGAATAGCCGTACAATCCGGGGCTACCAAACAGGTTACGTACACAGCAGGGTGCACCATGCCCAAGATGAAAACCCACAAGGGTACTAAGAAACGATTTCGATTGACCGGTACAGGCAAAGCCAAGCACCGTTCAGCCGGAACAAGCCACTTGCAGTCTCGCATGTCTACTAAGCGCAAACGCAATCTTCGTGGAACGACGGTTGTGGACGAAACGGCGGCTAAGGCCATTCGTCGAGCTCTCGGTAAGTACAGCGGTTAAGCAAGCGGAATCAGCAAGACATTACTACTCACGTCTGCGGGTAATAGAACGCTCTTCCGATGAAGAGGACCTGGTGGACGAATGAAAGGGCGGCCCGAAATTCCGGCTGCACAACTCGATGCGAACGACAAAAGGCGCGGCGCGCAATAAAGCCAAAAAACGTCTCTTCAAAAAAGCCAAAGGCTACGTCGGCGGACGCGGACGACTTCTCCGTACCGTTAAGGAAACACTCGTCAAAGCGGAAGCCTACGCTTACCGCGATCGCAAAGTCCGCAAGCGTGAGTTCCGTAAACTGTGGATCATCCGTATCAATGCAGCATGTCGACAGCGCGGAATGCGTTACGGCGAATTCATTTGCGGACTTAAGAAGGCGGGGATCGAACTCGATCGTAAACAGCTTTCCGAAATGGCGATCCACGATCCGGCTGCTTTCGACCAAATCGTCGAAAAAGCAAAGTCCGCCTAACGATCGACTTGGCACGGACGCCGTCACACAAGTGGCCGTCGCGTAACCGACTCCTGACACGGTTGATTCAATGCAGCAGGAACTGGAAAACATCCAGCAGGCAGCACTCACGGAGCTCGCCGGCATCAGCGACACTGCGCTGCTCGAGCAAGCGCGCGTCAAATATCTTGGTAAGAAGAGTCGAATCAAGGAAGTTAGCGCAGGGATGCGTGATCTTTCACCCGACCAAAAGAAAATCGTTGGCAAATCGCTTTCCAATGTCAGCAAAGCCATCGAAGCCGCAATCGAAGAAGCTCGAGAGCGTTTGCAAGCAGAAGTGGATGCAGCCGCACTCGCGTCGATCGATATCACGCTGCCCGGTTACCCGCAGCAGCCCGGCGCACTTCATCCCGTTACTCAGATCCTCGACCGCGCAACAAAAGCACTGCGTCGAATGGGTTTCGCGATGGCAAGCGGCCCAGAAATCGAAACGGAATTCCATTGCTTCGATGCGTTGAATACTCCTCCCGAGCATCCAGCCCGCAACGAACAAGACACGTTCTACTTCGACGACGGACGACTGTTGCGAACTCATACATCAAGCGTACAGATTCGCACGATGGAATCGGTAACGCCGCCCGTTCGTGTGATTGCACCGGGAAGCGCGTTTCGCCGCGATGAAATTGATGCCACGCACTTGCCCCAATTCACGCAACTCGAGGGACTCTATGTTGCGGAAGGCGTGAGCCTCGCGCATTTGAAGGGCACCCTGGAAATGTTCTTTCAGATCGTGTTCGGTAAGAGCGCGGAAGTTCGCTTTCGGCCACACTTCTTCCCATTCACTGAGCCGAGTTTCGAAATCGACGTCAAACACCCCGAGCGCGGTTGGATCGAAGTCGCAGGTTGCGGCATGGTGGACCCAGCGGTATTCGAACAGATCTGCGAAAAACGTGGCGACCGTGCGTACGACCCAGCAAAGATCTCTGGCTTCGCATTCGGCATGGGAATCGAACGACTCGCCATGATTCAGTTCGGCATTCCAGACATTCGGAAGTTGATCGAAAACGATCAACGCTTCTTACGTCAATTCAGCCAGTAGATCTGGCAAGCGAATTCGCTGAGGACAATCCAATAGTGAATTTAAGTTGGCATGACATCGAACCGCACCGGGTTCGATTTCGCGGTACCGACTCATCGTCAGTAACACTTGTCGCAAGTTCTTTCACCCGGCAATGATCTCTCAGTTCCTAACGCGCGATTAGCTTTACGGCGACGATTGCGATCAACTACCGATCCCCCTATTTGGATGAAACGATAAACGAAGTCGCTGAACTATGTGCGTTTATCAAGTAGGTGGATGCGTTCGTTAACGCAGAATATCGTGCTACGGATGCAGTGTTAGTTGCATGTCGCTAGCGATGAATCGCGACATCTCTTGCTGCCCCGCCAACGGATTGATATTGTCGCCGCACGTCTTGGAACGCGGCGCCCATTGGCATAGGCCGCAAGCTACACAGGTACACATCTTATGCACAGACTGGCGATTCTAATTGTTCTTGCCCTCGGTACTGCCATGATTGGTGGCTGCCAATCGCACGGCTCGCCCTACCCACAAGCGCAACAGGGGTACGGTTACCAGCCGGGTTACGAACAAACATTCCCTCAGCCTGTTCAAAGCCAAGCGCCTGGACGATTCGGGAGCAATGCCGGTCGGGTACTCGGTGACCTAGCCGGCGGCTTCGTCCGCAGCGCGGTTGGTGGTGCCGGATTCACAGCGGGTCGTGATCTTTGGAACTCGATCATTCGGTAGTTTTTTCACACCGAAATCGAAATCGTTGTCGGTTTTAAGACCAATGGCGTGTGTATGGTGGCGCGAGTACCGGCGAGCCAACGTCCCAGAATTGGATAAAGATAGAATTACCCGCAGTTGCGGAGACTACCGGATAGCGTCGCGAATCGCTTTGTCGAGCGAACCGCCACGAAACGAATGCCATGCGACCTTACCATCTTGGTCGATGACGAAAGTCGTAGGAAAGCCGGGCACTTCCAATTTCTGCAGTGCCTCACCAGCTCCATAGCCAACGGCCCATGGAATTTCGAGACTGGCTACCCAGTCTTCAATCGCTGCCAAATCATCGCTGGTTTCTTCCGTCAAGCTGACGAACATGACATCGTCCGACTTGTACTCTTCGTAAGTCTTCACGAGACTTGGCGCGTGCGACGCGCAGGGGCCTCACCACGTTGCGAATGCCTCGATCACAATGACTTTTCCACTAAGATCCGGTTCTGAACCGTTTGTCCAACCCTCTGCTGACAAGCTAGGCATGGGGTTTCCCGGATCCAAGGCCGAGTAGCCACAACCTGCGATGACGATCGCTGACACAACGAGCAAAGCGGCTGTTAGTAGGTGTTTATTCGTCTGCATCACTATCCTCTGATTGCAAGTCTTCGGGTTCGCGTATCGTCTGTTCGTCGGGCTGGACCGATTCTAGCATCGGCTCTTCTTTAGTTTCTTCTTTGGCTTCCCATCCCCGCTTGGAAAGCTCTGTTTGTGCTTCCCTACATATCTCTTCGGCCCACGGTCGATCTTTGTACAGTCGAATGATTCCGTTCAAAATCTCGAGCGCACGGTCGGGTTCGTTTTCCGCGATTCTCCTCGCGTGTTCCAAATGAGTCTCGGCATTCGGCTTTAGACCTCGTATCTGTTGATCGAGTTCTTTCTCCCATGTTGGAAGCAACTGAGAAACCAACTCCATTGCGTTTTGATTGCGAATTTCGTCATCGTTGCCGAACATCATTCGCACGCCCTTGAGTATCCAAATGGCCTGCTCGAGGTTACCCTCGCGATGGGCACGAAACGCTTCGTTCACATGGACTTCGATCGGGCCGAGTGAACCCGTTTCGGGCCGTGCGCGGGCCTTTATTTCAAATTGTTTTTGAAGCTTGAAGATCTCGACCTCTTTCTTTACTTCTTTCACTCGCTCGATCCGCGTGTCGTCAGGGAATCGCGAAATGAATC
The DNA here is from genome assembly GCA_964397295.1 of uncultured Pirellulaceae bacterium. Classification (GTDB taxonomy): domain Bacteria; phylum Planctomycetota; class Planctomycetia; order Pirellulales; family Pirellulaceae; genus CAYNJG01. The sequence goes on along the minus strand of CAYNJG010000102.1, from coordinate 12,687 downwards.
GTTTTACGTCTCGGCCCAAGTTCATCGTGCCAGGTTCGCTGGAAGCATCCAGGATTTTCACAAACAAGTCATCCGCAGAAAGCGGGCGTGTGTTGTACCAGACGCCCCCCATCAACGTCCCTAAAACCGTCAACAGCATTAGCAACAATGGAATCGCTGAGGAGAACTCGCTTCGCCCGAAATCGGTTTGTTTTTTTGAGCTTTCGATTCGAGTGAAATGATCCGACCTCTTGGCCTCTTTTTCTTGCTTGTTTCTTTTCCGTTCAGCCTCTTTTATCGCATCCGGCTTTGCTGCTTCCTGTTGTTCCGTCAAGAAAACAGTCGGTCGCTCGGTGATATCTGGTGGTGGATTAACGATCAAGTTGGTCGCATCTGAGTTTGCCTCAGACGCTTCATCGTCGCTGGAAAAATCGGACTTGTCAGTTGTGGAAATCGACAACGCTTGCTGGATAGCCCGTAACCGATGACTCAACGACAAGGCTGTGCGTATGCGATCATCTGGATCCTTCTCCAAGAGTTCATCTATGATGCGTTCAAGATCTTCCGGAACTTCCGAAGTGATCGTACCCACCGGTCGATGCTGTTCGTAGCGAACCTTGTGAAGGACTTCCGGAATCGATTTGCCTCGAAAGGGAGGGCGACCCGTGAGCAAGGCATACATGACGCAACCAAGGCTATACAAGTCGCAACGTGGCGACGTGACTTCGCCGGACGCTTGTTCCGGTGCCATGTAGTCAACCGTTCCAAGCACATTACCGCTGAGCGTCATGCCCGAGGCGCCAAATAGCTTCGCGATGCCAAAGTCTGTGAGTTTCACCTGATCGTTGTCATCCAGCAACAGATTTGCCGGTTTCAGATCGCGGTGAATAACACCGTGGTCATGGGCGTGTTTGAGTGCTCGGGAAATATCAATGCCCAATTGTGTCACGTCGCGCCAGCTAAATCGTCGACCGGCTGCTAGTTCCTGCTCGAGGTTCGTACCCTCGATCAGCTCCATGGCATAGTAGAGATGTCCTTCGTGTTCACCGTAGCCGAGCAAGCCAACGATGTTCGGATGGTCTAGCGTTTTTAACGATTCGATTTCCGCCTCGAATCGTTCGCGGAACTTCGCATCGGCAGCGATGCTTGGCGCGAGAACTTTTATCGCAGCCATCTCACGCGTTTCGTCGTGCAAGGCTGCGAAGACCAAGCCCATTGCACCTTTTCCGACGATGCGATCGATCAGGTAGGGGCCGAGTCGCTTGATTGGAAGTTCTGACATGTTTGTGATTCGCTTGACCGATTCCCGCCGGCCCCAAAGAACGGTCGCTTGAGATACACGAAATCAGCCCGACCGAGAGAGTCTTTCCCATCCCAGTGTACTCGAGACCCTTCTTTCTTGACTAAGGATTGATCACGGATCGTGGTCAATTTGACGGCAAGAAAACGTGTTCAACTTGCGGTCATTTCTAGGTTACGGGATCGGTAACATCTTCCATTTAAGGGGTTTAGGTGGTTTCTAATTTCAGGTGTGAGGCTCGGTACATGCATTGCTTTCTACTAGATCAGACCCGCCTGGTTAGGCAAAACGCAACTTCATGACGGGGGATATGCCATGAAAAAACTACTACTGATCGCCACCGCCCTGCTCATCAGCACTTCAATCACGACAAACGCTTCCGCAGAATACGTGAGATCACTGCGAAACGACTACGACCTTGCTCGTGCTGAGTTGCGTGACGAATACCGTGCCCGACTGGATGCGAACGATTATGCCTACCGACGCGATCGGGACCGCTTGCTCGCCGAGCGTCGCCGTGCGGCTCGGATTGACTATCACAAGGTGCGAACAATAAAGCTGCGGGAAATCAGTCGCGACTTGTCGGATTTAGCTCGCGCCAAAGCAGTTCGCAGTAGAAAGATCACTGCCTGGTACACCGATACGAACCGTTCTATTCGACACGAATACGAAGCAGCACGACGTACCGTGAAACGCGCACCAGTTATCGTCGAAACGCGAGTCGCTCATCCAGCGGACTGCAATTGCAATGTTTGCCATCCACCCATTGTTGTCGAGACACCAGTCGGCCGGAATTCGAGAAGCCGAGTCGATTCTGTTTACGACTACGGAGTTGGAATGGCCAGCTACGAAGACCGCAGCTACGACCGAGGTTACGACCGCAATAGTACGGTGCGAGATACTCGGTATGAGGGACGACCAAACGGACTCGATGTTGCATCGGTCATTCTTAGATTGCTCAACAACTAACAATTAGCGAAGACTGTCTTATGCGAGAAGGCGAGCCAAACGGCTCGCCTTTTTCAATTCCAAGCTACGCACATCCGACGAACAGCCTACGGCACCGGTAGGGACTTCAATATCTCTGTAACCAGATCTTCGGAAGTCTTCTCTTCGGCCTCGGCCTCGTAGGTAACAATCACCCGATGCCGCAACACATCTAGCGCTAGATCTTTCACGTCTTGCGGAATGACGTAGCCACGTCCGTCCAGGAATGCATGGGCCTTTGCGGCCAACGTGAGGTTGATCGTTGCCCGCGGAGAGCCACCGTATTGAATAAGTTCGGATAAACCTATGCCATACTTTCCGGGATCTCGAGTCGCCAGAACAAGGTCCACGATGTATTCCTGGACTTTTTGATCTACGTATACTTTGTCGACTAAGCCGCGCGCCTTGACGATTTCTTCCGGCGACATCACTGGGCTAACCTTTAAATTTGGCCGCGTCTTCGACATTCGCCCAAGGATTTCAAGTTCTTGCTCGCGATTCGGATAGCCAACGATGACCTTCAACATGAAACGATCCATCTGGGCTTCCGGCAGCGGATACGTTCCTTCTTGTTCCACGGGATTCTGTGTGGCGAGGACGAGAAAAGGATCGTCGAGCGGATAAGTTTCTCCACCGATCGTGACTTGGCGTTCCTGCATCGCTTCGAGCAATGCGCTTTGAACCTTCGCTGGAGCACGATTGATTTCGTCGGCAAGAATCAAGTTCGAAAAGATCGGACCTTTCTGAACAGCGAATTGCTGATCTTGTGGTCGATAGACGAGCGTTCCGATCAGATCCGCAGGCAGCAAGTCGGGAGTAAACTGCAGTCGTTGGAATCCCGTACTAATCGCTTGTGCCAAACTCGCAACAGCGGTGGTCTTAGCAAGTCCAGGGACGCCTTCGATCAACAGGTGGCCATTCGCCAGCAGACCGGTAAGCATCCGCTGAATGAGTGTCTCTTGGCCAACGATGACTTGGCCAACCTCACTGATGAGCCGTTGAAAGGGCTGACTGGCTACCGCAATTTGGTCGGTGACCGCTTTTATGTCTTGGTGAATGGATTCGTCGGTCGACATGGTTGCGCCGCTGTGCCTGCTGTTCTTACAGGTTGTATTCGATTTTTAGAATTTTCAATTCGAATGAACCTTTAGGTGCGGGAACTTCGACGACATCGTCAACGGCACTACCGATCAAGGCAATGCCCATTGGACCGGTACATTTAATCTTGTTTTCGTTATAGTCTTCCTCGCCTTCACCGACCAGCGTGTAGACTTCTTCCTCTTCCATATCGACATCAAGAACCGTGACCTTAGCGCCGAATGCGACCTTACTCTTATCGACTTTTGAAGCGTCGATAATCGTAGCCCGCGCAAGTTTTGATTTGAGTTGGTTGATCTTGGCGTCCAACATCCCCTGAGATTCGCGCGCTCCGTGATATTCGGCGTTTTCTTTCAAATCTCCTTCTTCTCGGGCGGTCTTCAGACGCTCAAGAATCTTGGGCATCTCGACCATTTCCATTTCCTCAACTTGGGCTTTGATTTTCTCGTAGCCCTCTTTGGTCATGGGTAGGTAATCGCTCATGGTATCTCTCAAATACAAAAGCAGCGGTCGGACGAATTGGTCCGAAGCCGCTGCAGTGAATTGATGGTTTCTTTACATGAAAATTGTCGGAGATTTGCTTCCGTTTGTAAAGTCCGCTGTCAGCCAAGTATCCGCTGGGTCAACGGAGTGCGGATAAGCCCAGCAATGTTCGATTGCGATTGAGGCACGCAAAAGCACGGGGTTCTTTCTTTAAAAGCTTCACCAGTTGCGTCGCGGAACAGCCCAGCGATTCTTTCGCTTCTCGGGGCTCCCACCCGTAAAACGCAAGTACGTCCAGCGCCTCGGCAAGCAGCGTGGGAAAATCCGTATGCTCCGAGTTGACCTTGATCTGCCCGCCCTTGATACGCGATTTCCAAAGCTCCGACGGTGTCACGCTAGGATCGAGTTCCTCAAACTTCCGACGATGTTCCAGAGCCAATTGAATTCGCAGACGAAACACGGCCCGTTCTTGGTTTTTCGCTTGGCTTCGACCTTCGGTGGCTTCCGCACGGATGCCGGAGGGAGTGTGCTCGATGAAGATGCCCGTCTCGACTTTGTTGCGATGCTGTCCACCGGGACCAGATCGCCGCTGCCGCCGAACCTGGCAAGACTTTAGTAGCGTCTCGATTGATAGTGATGCGGGATGCATGATGAAGATTTTAAAATCGCTACGGATGTGTACAACAAACGCTGTGGGCCCGCCAGAACGTGTCAGCCTTTGAACTTTTCGCTCGGAGCGAGAATGATTCATTCTAAGATGACAGGAGTTTCTCGATCGGCTTGCCTTCGCTCAGCTTCATAGGTCGGTTGATAGGAGTATCCAACTCCAGAGCATAGTCGATTCCCATCGCTTGCATTACCGTAGCGTGCACATCTTCTACCGGCGTGCCTTTGTCGAAAGAAACGCGACCGCCTTCGGGGTCACTTTCACCAATCACTCGGCCACCGCCGATGCCACCGCCCGCCAACGCAATTGAAAATCCATGCGGCCAATGATCGCGGCCCGCAGCCGGATTTAGCGTCGGCGTGCGACCAAACTCGCCGCAACACATCACAACCGTTTGGTCCAGCAGTTCCCGTTGTTTGAGATACTCAATCAATCCCGCAAGAGCGGCGTCAAGCTTTGGCACCAAATCGTCATGCACAGTACGGTTGGACACATGAGCAACGTCCCAACCGCCAAGCGTGACCTCAACACATCGAACACCCACGTCGACCAATCGACCTGCCGCCAAACATCCACGCCCGAATTTAGAATCGCCAAACATTTTTCTTTCGGCGTTAGTTGCGTTGCCAATGTCAAACGCCTGGAGTTGTTCACTGCTCATCATCGTCACGGCTTGTTGCACGGATGCTCTGCTTTGGGTTGCCGATTCCAAGTCAACGCGTCGGCCTCGTGAAAATTCGCTATCTAGAACATTCAGGCTTTCGAGTCGCTTAGAAAAGCGACTGTCGGAAACGCGCTTCCTCACGTCCGGAATCGGTCGACTGGGATCGCCCGTTTGGAACGCGTCATACTGCTGTCCCAGATACCCGCCACGTCCTGGCCAGTTACTCGAAAGAATCGAAACATGGCGAGGAATCTCCGTCAATTCCACGGGAAGTTGATGGGTGAGGACAGCACCGATCGACGGATGGACTAGCGCCGGTGCAGGGCGAAACCCAGTTTTGACATTGTAGTTCGCGCGCTCGTGATCGCCTTCTTTGGTCACAACGTTTCGTACGATCGAAAGCGAATCCATTTGCTCGGCTACTTGCTCCATGCCACGAGCCAATTGAATTCCTTTGACATTCGTATCAATCGCTTCGGTGCCCTGGGCGATTTTTGATCCTGCGTGTGGATCGAACGTTTCCAACTGACTGTTGCCGCCGTCCAGCCAAAGCAAAATCAGCGACTTCGCCGGTGCCATGTTTTTTTCTGAGGCCAACGCACTTAGCTCGCTCATCGGTGTAAGCCAACTGAGTCCGCTTAGTCCAATGAGTTTCAAGATGCTTCGTCGATCGAAGTGATCCTGACCACCGCAGATGTCGTGACGCATGACAGATAGGCCTCAATGGTTCCAAGAGAATTCGGTGGAGTTCAACAGAGCCCAAAACACGTCTTCCATTTTCTGCGCTTGGCTATGTTTTTCATTCTGCAGGATCTCAGTGAAATGTTCGATCTCTTCAGGGGAAGGCCGACGCGTGAGCGCGATCAAAAATGCAATTTCGATAGCTCGATTGTCGTCTTTCACTTGTTGTGCAACTCGTGTCGCCGCGTTTGCAACAAGGTCGTCTTTTGTGCGTTCTCGAACCAAATTGCCATTAAACATGACCAGCCGCTGCGGGATTGTGCCGCCACGATCTTCGAATTCGTCTTCGCCGCTATCGCCATAGCGTTTGACGAACTCGCCGATCTGCTCAACCCGCGCGAATTGCAAAAGGATATGCGAATTGGAATCGATCGTGGGCAGCGACGCCGTTTGAATAATGCTGCCCGCCATTTGTTCGGGTCGAAGACGGATCAGAGGAAACGCGGCCCAGTTTTCTTCGGCTTCAGGCGTCACGCCATTCGGCAATCGACTTTGCTGCTGGAATACTCGCGTCTTCGCGATTTGCGTAATCAAACGGCGAAGGTCTCGGTGTTTTGCAAAATCGTTGGCAAGCACTTCCATGCCAGGCGGATAGGGACCCTCCAGCGGAATGTCATCAACCGGGGCTACCAGCGGGCGACCAAACATAAAAGCCCAAACACGATTCACGGCGGCCCGCGAAAACGCCATGTTCTCTTTGTCCGTCACCCACGCCGCCAGTTGATCGCGCCGCGACTTGTGATTTTGGTTTACGAGCTCCTTCGCGAAAGGAACGTGAGGCTCGACGGTGACCTCCTCATCCGCGTCCAAGTAAGTGAATTTGTATTGGCGATCGGGCTCATTTTGAATTCCGCGTCCGAGCCCGAAACTGCGTGCTTCGGCGAAGTAGGCAGCAAGCTGCTGGAAATCCGACTGCAACCAGTCGCCTCCCAAGTTGTCGTCGTGACACTGCATGCAATCCAGACGCACGCCAAGAAATGCACGCGTGGTGCGAACGGCTAATCGCTCGGGATCGGGCTGCTCTTTTTCCGTCGAACCGGTGGTGACCGTCACGAAATTCACAGCAGGTGTATTGGTCCACGCACCGTTGTCACTGATAAGCGAGCGTACGATTTCGTCGTACGGTTTGTTTTCCAAAATGCCGTCACTTAACCAGTGGACGAACCGACGTCGGCGGAAAATAAGAAACGGACCGTCTTCCGTACCAACAAAAGCACGAGCAAAACGCTCCGCCAAATAATACGCGTGACGCTCGTCTTCGAAGAGATGCTGCAGCCACCAATCGATACGGCGATCCTCTTCAATCGATTCGAGTGCACGGATTTCTTGCAACGACGGCACCGTACCTGTCAACGCTAGCGACAACCGTCGTGCGACGAGAAGCGAGTCCGCCTGTGCGGCAGACGGTAGGTCTCTCGATTTCCAAGCTGCTTCGAACTCGGCATCGACTTGCTTACTAACGGTCTGAGACTCAGCGATCTCGGCTTGGACCTCAGGGTGGAACTCAACATCCAGCTGACGACGAGTCAAGTTCGATCCGACCAGGAGCAAGCCGATCACGGCGACGCCAAGCATCAGTAAGTGTCGAGCCATCGTATTGGTTACCAAGAAATTGAAAAAACTCACTCACCATTTTTGCACATATTGACGTTCGGTGGATACGCCGCATTATTTCAAGCCACCAATGAATCTGAACACGAATTTTTCTCCGACTGCAGAAATAGTTACGGATGAACCGCGATTTAGTTGGTAGTGGAAAAGCGTGTATCCTAGAGCCACCGCATTGTTGACTAGAGAAAAAACGTTGACGACATCCTTTCCTATAGAACGAACCTTGGACGCACCCATCGAGGGCGTACCCATAAAGACCCCCAAGCCGATTGGCAGGCTTCGACGGATATGGCAAGGCGTAGGCGCCGTGGCGCATTGGCTATTTGGTCTGGTTAGCTTGATCGTTCTCCTGTCGATTACGGCAACATTGCCAGTCATTCAATTCCTGTCACTAGGTTATCTGTTGGAATCGTCGGCAAGGATCATCCGTTCTGGCAGAATCCGCGACGGCTTTGTTGGGATCAACTTGGCGGCTCGAATTGGATCAGTCGGTGCTGGAGCAATGTTGTGCATGTTGCCCGTGCGCATGTTTTCGAGTCTGTGGAATTCGTCATACTTATTAAATGGCGATGTTGGGCAAACGCGAGCACTACGGTTCATCCTTTTCCTTTCCGCGTTTCTCGCCATTACACATATCGCATGGGCTACGTTTCGCGGTGGCAAGTTCCGGCACTTTTGTTGGCCAGCGCCGATTGCATTTTGGAAGCGAGTTCGCAAAGGTAAGTTATACGACGAAGCTTCGTATCGTTTGCTGGCGTTTGCAGATCGTTTGCAAATCGGCCATCTGTTTTCGCTAGGTTGGCGAGGGTTCTTGGGAGCGTCGATCTATTTGTTCCTGCCGGTGTCGATGATGGCACTAGCACCGAGCCTCGAAAAGCAAGGGCTCGCCGCGATCATCGCGTTAGTCGGTGGATTTGCGCTCAGCATTGTTCTGGTCTATGTGCCATTCGCACAGTCTGAACTAGCCGTGTCGCACCAATTCGGCAGTCAATTCAACCTGCGACAGATCCGTCAACAGTTCAAACGAGCTCCGATCGCACATTGGTTCGCCCTATTGCTAACACTTACGTTGGCGTTGCCGCTTTACATTCTGAAAGCTGAACTTATCCCACGCGAGGCGGCATGGTTGCCTAGCCTTGTATTCGTTGCGTTCATGCTCCCGGCGCGCCTGGCGGTTGGCTGGGCGGTCGGTCGAGCAAAACGTCGCGAGGAGCCGAGGTTCTTTTTGTCGCGTTGGTTGGCGTGGTTTGGACTCGCGCCGATCGCAATTATCTATGCGTTGATCGTTTACGGGACACAGTTTACGTCTTGGTACGGCTCGCCAAGCTTGTACGAACAGCACGCGTTTCTGCTGCCGGTTCCGTTCCTGGGTTATTAGCGCAAGACGGAAGCGTAAGAGCTTGCACCCTTACGCTTCAATAATGCACTCATGCAGTCGACAACTCAACTGACTAGAGCTGACTTTGGAGGTTGGCGTTCTTCGCTGCGATTTGGTCGACAAGCGATGCTTTGAATTCGGCGAACTTCTTTCGGAGTTCTGGATCAGCCGTACCCAAAATCTGCACTGCGAAAAGGCCCGCATTTCGCGGACCGCCCATACCAACTGCAACGCTGGCAACAGGCACGTCACCGGGCATCTGCACCGTCGACAACAGCGAATCCATGCCGCCAAGGTCAGGCGTCGGCACTGGGAGTCCGATCACTGGCAGCACCGTATGTGCCGCAACGACGCCGGCCAAGTGAGCGGCTCCACCCGCTGCGGCGATGATGACCTTCAAACCGCGGTCAACAGCGGTCGTCGCGTATTCCGTGACAATACCGGGTGTGCGGTGAGCACTCATGACTTGTACTTCGTAACCGATGCCGAATTGATCGAGGGCCACGGCGACCTTCTTGATTTTGGGCCAGTCGCTATCGCTGCCCATGATGATTCCAACTTGTACTGGATTATCCATTTCCTGGTTGCCCTAGTTTGGAGTTGCACGCTTGTTTTCGGTGGACAGCTTACGCGATTCAACACAGAGCACAAGAACCACTAGGGCGTGGAAGTCGCAAACTGCCCGAACTTAGGATTCTTGGCACGCTCCGCCACAGAATTGGCTTGCTGCAACGTCAGGCTTACCCAAAAAACTGGCTCTCACGCAACTCATCCAGCTGCTCTTGCTCCAGCGTTTCATGAGCCTCCAGATGATCAGCAACCATCGCGATGCGATCCCAGACTTCATCACGAGAGAAATACTCGATCAACTCGTGAACTAGTCGAGATAAACGGAGCATGCGGTCTTGGTCACCTAGCTGGCGAGTCTGACTCGCACGTATCGCCTCGTCGGCTGCGACCCAATCCGTCCACCATTCGCGAAGCATCCGTGGTTCGTATTGTTCGTCGCAGTAGATCATTTCGGCTACCGGACCCGCGAGCGCAACTTTCGCGAGGTTCTCATGTTGAGTGGCAGATTCGGCGTGAGGCCACAACGCCCGTGTTTCTCCGTGCGAGCGAACCGGTCCGTCGTGCGTTGCGATTGCTGATTCGTCGGAAGGAATAACCGATGCAAAGATGACACGACCGCCCAACCATTCGGCTAGCAAAATGTGTCCTGCTTCGTGATACGCCGTTACAGTCGGGTCGAATTCGGACACGGTGGTTGGGTCTCATTGAAACGCGAAATTGCGCCCAGCCGCCTAATGAAAGCTATGTCTGCTCAACAACACTTTTCTTTGTTGCTGCAGCCAACGCTTTCGCAGTCTTTGGATCTAGCTTGCCTGCAGCTTGCGCGCGAACGGCACGACTTATGTTGGAAATGTAGTCGTCCATCGAGTGGTCGGCGAAGTGGTCGACTTTTCCTTTTTTGATCCCGGCCCAAAAACCACGCCATCGATCTCTAGCTCGCTGAACCTTCGAAATCTGTCGAAAGTTGCCTTGCGAGTCCAGATAGAGCAACTCACCTGTATGCCGATATCCCATCCAAAGCGGTGGGACGCGAGTGACAATGTCGTTATTGTTTACCCAGCGGAAATGTTGAAGCTTAACGTGATTGACGTAGCGTTTGTCACCAACACGCGGGCTGCCGTAGGTGTAGAGTTCAGTCGGATCTGATTCGATATGCGAAAGAAAACAACGGCTCGCAGAAATTGTAGCCATCGCGCCACCCAATGAGTGCCCGCAGAACCAGAGTGTCCGTTTGTTTTCAATGAGAGCCTTTTCCATTCGCGGCCAGAGATCGTCAACCTCTTGCTTGAATCCACGATGGACGCGACCCACTGTTTCCGATAGAGCTGTGACTGCATTAACATCGGCGCGGATATCGTTCCATTCGGTGGGTTCCGTCCCTCGACATGCAACAATGCAATCCGTATCGGACTTGAAGATATAAGCCTGGGAACCATCGCGATCCAGAAACAGCGTTTCCTTCAGCCCGATGTCATCGACGATCTTCGCTGCGCTTTCTTCTGCCTCATAGGCAACCCATGCAAGCTCCGCAAAAAGGAGCGAGCGTTCCAAGACGTTAAGCTCTTCGATAGGGTGGTCCAAAGGAGCACTGCGAAACCGGTATACTGGGTTTTCGGACATACTCTCTCGACTCTGAATTTCAGGTCTGGCCTTAAGTTCTTGCATGTAAAATTCATCGGCATTTTAACCCGCTATGATTCGGCGAAAAGGCGAGTGTTTGATCTCTTGCGAAATAGATAATCGGCATATTCGACGAGCGATCGAGCTTGCGCGACGAGGAGAGGGGCTTGTCGAGCCTAATCCGATGGTTGGCTGCGTAATTGCCATCGGTGACCGCGTGATTGCGGAAGGCTACCACCACGAATATGGCCATTCTCACGCCGAAGTGGACGCGATTCAGAATCTCCCGAATGACGCGGATTTGAGTGCCGCGACGATCTACGTGACCCTCGAACCGTGTTGTCACACGGGCAAAACGCCGCCGTGTACCGAAGCAATACTACGGGCGGGAATCGGACGAGTTGTCATAGCAATCGAAGATCCTTTTCCCAAAGTCGCAGGAAAGGGCATCGCACAACTTCGAAAAGCTGGGCTGGATGTCGTTGTCGGATCCGGCCATGACGAGGGCCTTACTAAGTCCGCAGAAGACATTCTGTCGCCCTACATCAAGTTGCTGCGAACTGGGCGGCCATGGGTGATTGCGAAATGGGCAATGACGCTCGACGGGAAGATTGCGACCTCCACCGGCGATAGCCAATGGATTTCCTCTGCATCGTCCCGAGCAATTGTTCATCAGTTGCGTGGTCGCGTGGATGCCGTCATTGTTGGTAGCAGAACAGCCCTGGCCGACAATCCAACGCTAACCGCTCGACCGACCGGCCCCCGTCAGGCAGCTCGGATCGTTTTTGATTCGACGGCATCGCTCGCCACTCTGCTTCCTGGTTGCGAGTTAGCCAAAACGATCGATGCGGGCCCCGTACTCATCGCAGCAAGTTCGTCTGCTGCCGAGCAACGCGTCGAGCAACTAGAAAAAGTGGGGATCGAAGTTTTGCGACTTGATGGTGCGTCTCATACTGACAGATTGGACCAACTTTTACTGGAGCTTGGAAATCGACGGATGACCAACGTCTTGGTTGAAGGCGGTGGTGGTTTGCTTGGAGCACTGATGGACGCAAAGCAGATCGACGAAGTTCATGCTTTCATTGCGGCGAAGATAATTGGCGGTGAAAACACACCCAGCCCCATCGCGGGTGTAGGACGCACTAATATGGCAAACGCACTGCAGTTGCAAGATGTTAGATTCGAACAAGTCGAGCAAGATATTTACTTGCATGGAAGAACAGAGTGAGAGCCCGATGAGTTTTCGAGATTTATTGCTAGTCGCTGGAGGAGGTGCCATCGGCGCGATTGCTCGTTATGGTGCAAGTGCAATGTGTAGTGGTCTGTTCGGCGACCGATTTCCATGGGGTACGTTGTTGGTTAACGTTGTCGGCTGTTTTTTGCTAGGTTGGCTGCTGAGTACTTCCTTGGCGACGATAAGTGACCCGCTGAAACTAGCGCTAGGCACAGGCTTTTTAGGAGCGTTTACAACATTCTCGACGTTCGGAGTTCAAACGCTTCAGGCATGGCAGCGATCACCGTTACTTGCCATTGCCAACGTTGGCACCAACCTCATCATTGGCCTAGCTGCCGCAGCACTAGGTATCTAT
>CAYNJG010000101.1:0-23465 GCA_964397295.1 uncultured Pirellulaceae bacterium | reverse complement strand
TGATAGTATCGATGCCGCCATCGCCCACGACCTTGCTTTCAAGCGATTGCAAAGACCCATCGGGATTGAATTGAACTAACCCGTTGTCGCCGAGCAGAACGTCGCTCGATGTATCGGTTCCAGCGTCGATGGTGTCGGACAGTCTCCCGCCCAAGGCTACGTCGGGACCTTCGCCGAGTTCAATTTGGTCATTGCCGCCGTGGCCCGGGTGAATCGTCTCGACGCTGCGTAGCAAACTCGATCCTTCGATGATATCGAGCGTCAGCCAAGCGTGATCGCCAACTGCAACATCCGCACCCGCGTCATCGTTGCCGTCAGCATCCAGGGCTCCGGTAATGATGTCGTCGCCGAATCCACCAATCATCATGTCGCTGCCATTGGCACCATTGATGATGTCAGCATCGCCAATGTGAGGATCGAATGAGATGACTTCTTCTAGCACGAGCGTCGTGAAGGCAGCCACGGCAATATCGCCGACGAGCAGGTCGTTACCGCTAATGCCGCCTTGCAATTCATCAGCTCCCTTACCGCCAATGATGAAGTCATCTTGTCCGTTGCCGTAAAGCAGGTCGTCACCACCGATGTCCGTTGCGGTTGCCCGGACGTTGTAAATCGACTCAGCGTTCGTCAGGACGCGACCATGGTCACCCAAAATCACATCCTTGCCGCTATGTCCCGCGACGATGTCTGCGCCGGTGCCTCCGATCAGAACATCAAAGCCCGCGTTGCCAGAAATACCATCATCCCCGCCAAGGTTTTCGGCCACACTTACGAACTCTTGCATGCGGAATGAAGAGTCTTGAATGGCATCCGCGTAGTCGCCTGCGATCCAGTCACGAACGTTCCCGCCCGCGATGATGTCAGCGCCATCGCCGCCGATGATTTTGTTCCAACCATTGTCGACTTGGATTTTGTCATCTCCACCGCCGAGTGTGTAACCCGTGGAGACAATGTCGGTTGCCTGCGATGATCCGTCGTAACCAACGATCGCACCATTGTCACCGAGCAAGATATCGTCGCCGCTACCACCTCCTGTGATGATGTCGTCCGCGTTTCCGCCCACGACGATATCGCTACCGAAGCTCGCAATGATTTCGTCATTACCACCGTCTTCCTGAGCGATCGACTCAAGCCGAACGAACTGGCCGTTGGAAAAAGTCAGATTGGCTGAGTCACCGAATAGGATGTCGTCACCTGAATGGCCCAGAATCGCATCGTCACCCATGCCAGCAACGATGATGTCGTTACCACTGCCGCCATAGACTAGGTCACTGCCGCCCGTGCTAGTTTCGGTAGACGTTAGGGTTTCGAGGTTTCCGGAAGTGTCGAATGTGGCCACGCCCAAGTCGCCAAGTACGACATCGTCTCCGTCTGGAGAGTCGTCGGCTGGACCGGCCGTGAGCCTGTCGCCACCCGGTCCGCCAAAGACAACGTCAGAACCTTGAGAAGTAAAGAGTTCGTCTGCGGCTCCGTGGTTCGGGTTAATCGTCGCAGCGCGGATCAGCAATCCATTGGCGTCGAACGTAATGTCTCCATCGTCACCGAGAACATAGTCGCGAACATCTCCACCACCAGCGCCCACGACGTCTTCTCCTGGTCCCGCGATGACTACGTCCGTATCGTCACCGGTCGAGATGTTGTCGTTTCCACCATGTGCTTCTTCGCCCGCGAATTCAGTCGACGTAATTCGCCGTGCGATACCGGTTGGATCGAATTCGACGCTGCCGTTGTCCCCTAAGACGAAGTCTTGATCGGGCCCACCCGTGATTTCGTCACCGCCCTGGCCACCCAACATCACATTCTCACCAGTCCCACCGCTGATGATGTCCTTTTCACCAATATCAGTCTGCGTTGTTTCAGCTCGCCGCAGAATGCTGACGCCACCGATGTCATCGAATTCAGCCGTCGCTTTGTCGCCAATCAGAACATCGTTGCCCGCACCGCCGTCGATATTGTCGCCCATAGGCGGATCAACGCCCATTCCTGCATTGACCGCCGCGCTGTTGGCTCCACCGATAACCACATCGCGACCTCCGCCGGTAGTCACCGTATCACTACCACCTTCGGTTGGATCAAGTGATGAAATCCTGATGAGCACTCCGTCCGAGTTGAATTCAGCCACGCCGTTATCACCCAGCACAACGTCGGGATGGACGTCACCATCGGTGTCAGAACCAGCGAAGATAACGTCGCTGCCCACACCGCCAAGAACGACATCAGGGCCGGCCTGAGTCCTAATCAGATCGTTGCCGCCATCTGTTAGATCTGTTGTCCGAGCTTCTTTGAGCGTACCGTTTTCATTGAAGTCGAGTACACCGTGGTCACCCAGAACGATATCTGCTCCATCGTCGTCGCCACCCATAATCAGGTCACCCTTGGCACCACCGAGCACGATGTCAGAACCGTTCGCAGCCAGAATGAAGTCATGTTCACCTTCTTTCGGTGCATCAGTCTTTATTTGGATCGGAATCCGCTGACCATTCTCGACTCGGAACGTCGCGCTGCCGCTGTCTCCAACAATGACATCGTCGCCTTCGTCTGTGCCGATGGGCTCCAGCGTGTCTCGATCGACCCCGATGTAATCCGTTCCTGGTCCACCGAAGATCAGGTCATCGCCTCCGCCACCTAGCAGTTCATCATTTCCACCGATCGTCGGCACACCGGCTGTGATAGCTGTGAGTATGCCTCCGGTGAACGTTGCCAAGCCGTGATCACCCACGAGAATGTCGCGTGCATCGTCGTCGCCGGCGTTGATGTCGTCTGGACCAAGTCCACCGAAGACAATGTCAGGACCGTCGGCTGCAAAAATGTAGTCCTGATCGCCTTCGCCGTTTGCGAGCGGATCGGGGTTCGCAGTCAGGCTCGTTCCAATCGACGTGACAACGCTCTCGCCCGTGGACGTATCGAATTGCGCGGAACCGTTGTCTCCCAGAATCACATCCGCTCCCGAGTCGACACCAATCGGATTGAAATCCTGGTCGACATTGATGTAATCCGAACCTGGTCCACCGATGACCACGTCATCACCGTCTCCCACAACGATGAAGTCCGTGTCTCCCTCGGTCGGATTTAGGGTCGAGATCAGTTGCAACACGCCGGCAGCGTCAAAGAGGGCGATTCCGTTATCGCCAAGAACGATATCGCGACCAGTGTCCGAACCGCTGTCGATGTCGTCCGTTCCTGTGCCGCCGATGACCACGTCATCGCCGTTACCTGCGCGGATGATATCGTCGTCGCCTGCTTCCGGATCCGTCGACTCGACTCGTGAGAGAATTCCTCCAACCAGTGTCGCTTTACCGTTATCGCCAACGATGATGTCAAGGTCGTCGGGTGTTGTCGTGGCGGTGCCCGACTCATCACCAATGATCTGATCGCTTGCGTCGCCGCCAAAGGCTACGTCCTTACCCCCGCCAGCGAAGATCAAGTCTTCGTCACCTTCGCCAGTCACGGTTTCGATCGTCCTAAGTACGCTTTCGCCGCTGTCCGTATCGAATGTGGCGATACCGTTGTCGCCGAGGAAAATATCAGCACCGGTGTCGGTGTCCGGTAACTGATTGCCGTCGCGATCGACGTTAATGAAGTCTTTGCCTGAGCCACCAATGACCGCATCGTCGCCGTCGCCGGTGCGGATGAAGTCACTGCCGCCCTCGGTCACTGCGTTCGTTTCGATTCGGCTCAGGACACTGCGTTGGGTTCCTTCGACTTCGACAATGTCAAAGTTGGCAATCCCGTTGTCACCGATCACGATGTCGCGGCCACCATCGGATCCAGCATCAATGTCGTCATCGCCTTTTCCTCCAAACACGATGTCGTGTCCGTTTTCGGCTTTGATGTTGTCGTTGCCACCGATTTCAGGAGAAATCGTTTCCACTCTCGTAAGTAGTCCATCGGCGTTGTAGGTGAGCATTCCGTTGTCGCCGAGGATGATGTCGGCACCAGCGTCTTGTCCGCCATCGATTTGGTCACCGCCTTTTCCACCCACCACAATGTCAGAACCGTTCTGAGCCAAGATGTGGTCGACGTCGCCTTCGTTGGGAGCAAGCGTTTTGATTTCTTGTGGCACCAACTGGCCGTTGACCACTGCGAAGGTTGCGGAACCACCGTCGCCGAAGATTACATCATCACCCGTGTCGTTGCCGATCGGATTTAGTGCTCGGTCGTATCCGATGAAGTCAGTTCCTGCACCGCCAAAGATCACGTCATCGCCATCGCCGCCCAGCAAGACATCGCTATCACCAAGTGCGTCGATGGCTGTGTTGATTGATGTCAGCATTCCGTCCGTGAAGATCGCATCTCCATGGTCGCCAAGGAGGATGTCACGAGCGTCGTCGTCACCAGCCGAGATATCGTCTGGACCAAGACCGCCAAACACGATGTCAGCTCCGCCGCTTGCAAAAATGAAGTCTTGGTCGCCTTCGCCTGACGGGTCGGCAATGTTGTTGATGCTCGTATAGACTCGCGTGACAATTCGCTCGCCAGTCGACGTGTCGAACGTTGCGGTACCGTTATCACCAAGGATCACGTCGTCGCCGGTTTCGGATTCGTTTGGAACTCCATTGATGTCGACGCTGATGTAATCCGTTCCAGCTCCACCGATCACTACGTCATCGCCGTCGCCAATCTTTATGTGGTCAGTCGCTCCGTCGGTTGGATGGGTGGTCGAGACGAGCGTGAGGAGACCAGTTCCGTCAAACAAAGCAGTACCGTTATCCCCGACAACGATGTCAGCGCCTGCGTCTGCACCGCCATCAATCGTGTCGGTTCCCGAACCACCGATGACCACGTCGTCCCCGTTTCCGACTTCGATCAAGTCATCGCCGCCTGCTTCGGGGGACGTCGACGCAATCGTGCGTAACACTCCGCTGGTGAACGTCGCAATACCGTTGTCCCCAATAACGATGTCGCGTCCTACGTCGTTTCCAGCATAGATTTCGTCGTCGCCGGTACCGCCGAGGACGATATCGTTTCCATTTCCCGCAACGATAATGTCGTTGCCGCCCTCGTCCTCTGCGGTTGTCCGGAAGTCGACCGGTAGCACACCCGCTGCATCAAAAATGATCCGTCCGTTGTCGCCGATGATCATATCAGCCGAGTCGTCGGTACCCGCATCGATTTCGTCAGGCCCCGCACCGCCAAATACGATGTCGGCACCATTGTCGGCGAGGATGAAGTCCTTGGCACCTTCCGCGGGTGACAGAGAGATGGCTTGCGGCGCGTCATCGCCGATCTGGACAAATGTGAACGAACCGCCATCACCAAAGATAATGTCGTCGCCGGAATCAATTCCGTGCGGCTGGTTGTTTCGATCGTATCCGATGTAGTCAGTACCGAATCCGCCAAAGATCACATCGTCGCCATCGCCTCCCAGTAATTGGTCACTGTCGCCGATGGTGTCTCGCAGTGTGCTGATGACGGTGAGCGTTCCGGCATCGAACGTAGCCGAACCGTGGTCGCCGACAAGAATGTCGCGGCTGCCGTCGAGTCCAGCGTCAACGTTGTCCTGCCCAGGGCCACCGATAACGATATCGGCTCCGTCTCCAGCGACGATTTCATCGTTACCACCGTCGGAAGAAGTTAACGGCGTTGCGGGGTCGTCTATGTCATCGACCGTACTCTTGAAGCCAGACAGTTCGTGAGCTGGATCAGGGCGATACTTGTCGAAAACAGGAAAAGCTCCGTCCGTATTTGGAGCGTCGTAGCTCTGAATGACGAATGTATCGATGCCATTTACATAGGTCACCGACCCGTTGTCGCCAAGGACAATGTCGTCACCAACCACTGGCGTTGCATCTCGCCGATCAATGTCCGACCAAATGTGATCGATATTGTTGCCGCCGAAAACGATGTCGTCGCCAGCTCCGCTATAGAGAAGGTCGAGACCTTCACCGCCTTTGATGATGTCGTTGTCGTCACCACCTTCGATCTGCACCGCGAGATCTGACGTGGACGCATTGATCAGGTCGCTACCTTGTCCTGTTCGGAGGTGCAGACGCCGCTCGTTCACTGGATCAGGCAGCGATTCGTGCGCGGGCGTAGCGTTTGGTTCGTCCAGTGTGACCAAGACACTGTCATTGCCTGTGCCGGTGTAGAGCGTGGTGATTGTTTCGCTAGTGAGATCCATGCCGTCAACGTGAACCGTGTCGTCTTGCGTGCCTGTCCAAACAACAACTCCGCCATCAAAGTGTCCGCCCGTCGAACGGTAGTTGATATTGCCACCGGCAAGGCCCGTGATGTCGTGGCTGTCGGCATTTTGGATGAACTGGATCTGTTCGTCGGCGATGGTCGTCTCGAAGTCGCTGATGAAGAGTGCGTTCTCAATACCTGTTCCGGCGTCGATGACAACATCACCGAGAACTTCGTCGAGATGTCCGCTACCGGCATCTGTGTTGGTGAGTTGCCCAGCGGCAGTGGAAGAGAAGAAGAACTGATCATCGCCTTCGTAAGAGTTGATGGTGGTTGTCGTGCCAGCAGTTGTACTGTTGACGTTGATCTCGTCGTCTTGTGCCGTGAGTTCGATGTTGAGGTTGGTGAGGTCACGATAGTCGATGCCAACGGTTCGCGTTTTTATCTCAGCGAGAACATCACCGCTGGAATTCGAAAGTCCGGCAGGGTCGATCGGCAAGATCGATGCCGTTGCCTGTTCGCCTTGGAACGTTATTTGATAGACACCGTTGTACTGCCGAACAGCGACATTCCTCGTGCTTGGGAGTGATCCTGCAGAATTGTTAGGGTCGAGGATTGCTTCGAGTGCATCAGCGATTTGCGTAGACACTGGTACCGGAACTTCAGCTCCGTCAATCGTCTCGGTCTTCGCATAATCGATCACCGATTCTGTTGTTACGGTTTCACCGTTCATTTGGTGTTCGACTGCCAGTGTGAACACACCTGCATCTGCGGCAAGTTCTAGCACCTGTACGTTGTTTCGAGTTGGACTGTCGGTTCCATCGCGAACTACCTCGCTTCGTACGTCGACTGTTTCGTCCGCACCGCCGGCGACCAGTGTGTTGGTTGCCGTTTCGTCCCAGGTTAGTTCTGCGAAGTCGAGTCCGGCCAGATCACCCCCGAAAATGATAGTGGTCTCGTCGAAACGAGTGGACACTTGAATGTCTTGGGAGCCGACTGGCAAGCCATACAGGTCGGTCAGACGCTGCTGAATTTCCACCGCGTCGTGCGGATAATTGAGCTCAACCGTTGCAAACGCTGGCTCAGCGGCCGGGTCAAGTGTGATGTGACTTTCGGACGCACGTGGAATCGTCTCGGGAGTTAGGTCGCCCGATCGTCGCAGCGTATAAGTTCCGGAAGCAGCTCGAACACGTACCTTCTGCACTTCAGGCACGAGGGTCATATCGAGCCCTAGCACGGAAGTCGCTTCAAGATTGAGCGTGTTGGCGTTGCGATCGTCGCGGTCAATTAGGTTCACGGTGTCGCCGTCGTCAGCACCCCAAACGCTCAACAGATCGGTGATCTGGTCTACTCGACCGTCAGGCGAACTTACGTTGACCGTGTCCTCACCCGCACCGAGTTCGATCGTCGTATGGCCATAGATGGCTTCGACATCGATTGTGTCTTCCGATGAGCCGCCGGTGATCTTGGTGGACCCTTCGTGGGTGCTCTCTACGGTTAGCGAATTGACACCAGAACCCATGTGGAAAGTAAGATCTTCCAGGCCGGAATAGGTGATGCCGCCGAAGAGGTCTTCAGTGCCGATCCGTGTATCGCCACCCATACCGAAGCCAAAGAGTCGGTTGTCGGTGAGGGTGCCGCTATCCGTGGAAATGCTCTCACGGTTGAAGACTTCCAACGCATCGATTTGTACGTGCTCTTCGACTCGCTCGTTTGGATTAATGGGCCGGAATGAGAAGCCGTCATTCGTATTGGGCCGAATTTCGACTGGGTTGTCGGGATCGCTGTTATCGATCGGCCACGCGATATCGAGCACCGCCGTGTCGCCGTCGATGGATTGAATGTCGAATGTCTGGCCTTGGAGCGGTCCTTCGACGAACTCCAGCTCGTACAATGAATCGTTCATCCGCGGATCCCAACCGGGCCGATTCGGGCCAAGTGTTGGACTGGTGTGCGTGATGTCCGTGCTGGTAATCGTAGCGAATCCGCCTGCTTCTCCTGCCACGGAAATCGTGGCTTTTTCTTGAGGCAGATTCAACTCGTATGGCCACATAAACGGATCATTGAGCAGCAAATCGTCGCTGGCGCGAACTCCGCCATTGATCGAGATCGGTCCTCGGATCTGTGAGACGGTTTCTGTGAACGCCGCGAAGGTCTTCGCATCCCGTCCGTCAGCCACATCATCGGAAACGGCAAGGATCTCGACGGTCTGTGGCTGGTTCCAATTAGCTGGTGTGAAGGTCAGCGTCGTTTGGTCGACAGATACTTGCGTGCCAGAGTTTTCTCCACCGCCATCACTGAAGGCGGCGTTCGCGTTGTAGGTATCCGTAGATTGAGGTGAGACGTCGATGACGACATTTTCCGTCGGAGCGCTGGTTAGCACGACGGAGTACGTCGTTGTCGTCGGTACATAGTCAGGCGTTTCTTCGTCGGCTTGGTAGGTGATCTCAAAGCGACTTGTATTGTCGATGTTGCCGGTCCAAGTCTCGGCGGGATCGGCACCAGGATCTCCGGTGATCGCCCTTACAGTGAACGTTTTCTCCTCGGGATCGTAGTCTTCAATTTCGGCAATTTGTCCCTTTCCGGTTCCGTCCGTTACCGTGAGTATTTTCCCGACCAACGAAATCGCTTCGTCGTTCTTGATGTGATTTTGGAGACTAACGTTCAGCTGGTAGGAGAGCCCTGGTGCGACGCCGTTGTTAGTCTGCGGAGCTATTGGGATGCTTGCCGAGCCGCCAAATGGAAAGAAGATTCTTGCCTGGCCTGAGCGGATAGAACCGACGCGAATCTGGTACTTACCTGCTTCAGTGAACGTATGATTCAGGAAAGGATCCTTGAGTGTGTTGCTCCCGGGATCAATGGTCGCTTGGTTGTCAACGCGTTGGATAAACGACGTTTGCCCGTCGGCTTCAACCTTGTGCAGCTCAAAATAGATTTCGTCATCAAAGGTTGTTGCACCGTTCGTATGCCTTCGCGAAGCACCGTCACCATCAATGTCAAAGATTCCAGTGACTTCAGCGGGACCTCGCCCTAGCTGCACAAGGCTGCCATCAAGGTTGGTGAAAGAGATCTCTGGATCAGAATTGTCCACGGAGACCGTATATCCAGCTGCGTGAATCCCATTGTCAATATCGCTTTGAATATCTGCGGCCAACTGTTGGGCAATTCTACGTAGCTCCTGTCGTTTCTGGTTTCCTCCCCGTGTTGTGGTATTCGCGGATTCGGAGTAGATCACGCCATTTAGTTCAATCGACCAGATTTCACCGCTTAGAACACGTCCTTCCTTCGTGAGGGTCAGTTCTGCCGAATCGAAGTGTGGACGATTGTCGAGCGTTTGATTGTCGATAGCGTGGCTGCGCGACAGCGATACGCTTGGCGATGCGAAATCGGCTCCATCGTTACGTTCGATGACGATTTTGCCACTATCGATTGTCGCCGAGTATACGGAACCGTCGATTTGATTTCGCAAGTCGGACTCGACATCATTGATGTTGGCCGACGTAGCGGTATGCGTAAACGAAGACGAACCGATATTCAATTCCCAAGAATCGCCAGCTTCCGTGGGGCCCTGTAGGTCAACAAGCTTCTGCTTGATCGTACCGCTAGATTCGTTGACATTGCCGGTCCCTGTTGGCGCTGTAACCGACTCGCTTACTGTGATTTCATTGTTTCCGTTCGCCCTTTGAATCGTAATTGTCGTTCCGTCAGCGGTAGCGTCGTAGGAGTTTTCGTCGTCGATAGCGTTCGCGAGTTGATTCGCTATATCACTCAAACTCGTAGCATCGGATGTCACGGTGAAAGTGTTGACAATTGGGGAACCGTTGCCGAGTGAAATACTCCAGACTTCGCCTACTCGCACCGAACCGCTTAACGTCGCCGTTTTGTCTGGTGCAGTATCGCCGTCAGCGATCGTGATGGCCCCAGCGATATCAGCGTGGTCAACCGTAACGCTCGCGTTTCCAGTAAAATCAGACCGATCAAAGACACTCAGCGTTTGGCCTTGAATGGTCACGTTCTCGTAGGAACCTTGCAAGTCGGTCCGCCACGCCTGAAGTACATCGACCCTACCTTCACCAGCACCCAGGGAATAGGAGTAGGTGCTGCCGTCGAGCGTCAAAACGTATTCGTCGCCCTCAAGCTGCGATCCTGAAAGCGTTATCGCCGCCGTGGTGGTCGGGATATCCACCTCTGTTACCGCCGCAGCCGAATTGATCTCCTGGACAACGTTTAGGGATCCCAACGTAAATCCAGTAGCCGGATGGCTGACCGTTACAACACCATTCGCCGAGGTGGCTGTTGCTCGGGCATCGTTGCTGATCGCGTTGGCAAGACCGTCGGCAATTTCCGCTATCGTATTTCCCGATTGCGTATATTCCGTTCCGTTGACATCGATCGACCAAGTTCCTCTCGTGTCAGTCTCGCCCGAAATATCGATATCGGCCGACGTGTAGTAGGTCCTGCCGTTATCCACCGCATCTACATCCCCCGGAGTTGGGTTGAGCATCTCGTCGGTGATTTCGAATTCGTAGATGTCATGCGAACCGTCGCCAACACCAACAATACGGGCATAGGGCGTGTTGTAGTCGATCTCGCCGTCGCCAATGTCTGGGTCGAAGAACGTGGTGAAGTTCTCACCGGTTCGAACACCGGTGTCGTCGAAAGTTTCGAGTGATTGGAAGCTGTTGTTGCCCGCTTCGTCCTCGTAGACGGGTGCGGGCGTGAACGTGAACGACTTAGCCGGGTGGTGTTCGAGCGAAACGTGCAACTCATAACTTGCGCCCAGCGGAATACTGTCGCCATCCGCATTGGTCAACGCGATGATATAAGTGCCTGGGGTCTCGATGGTTGCCGTCAGGAACGGGTCGAAAGTGTCGCTGCCACCATCAAATGACTGGCTGCCGGCGTCTACCTGGCCGTCTTCGGCTGTTACAAGCGATATCGTTCTAGTCGATCCGCCGTTGAGTTCGAGTTGTTGTAGCTCCAGTGTTGGGTCCCAGAACGGATCTAAGGAGCTACCGTCGACATCTATCATCAACTCGATAGTCCGAGCGACGTCGTTCTCATCGGTGAGCATATTCTCGGTGACGGTGAAACTGAAGTAATCCGATGTGTCGTCACCGCTGCCAAGCACCGTGATGTGAGGAATGGTTTCCGAACTATCGATGTTGGGATTGAAGCCAGTGCTCCAGTCGCCTTGATCGATATCTTGCGGCGCAAATTCGGAATCGTTTCCTGTGGTTTCGGGAAGTTCTGAAACCCCAATGTTCGCCGTAAAGTTGGTTCCGTCTGTCTTCGTGATGACTTGCCCGCGATCGAGAATAACCGTGGTCGTCGGCTCAATAGCAATCGTAGGATCGGTTTTACGAATGATGACGCCGGCACTTGCGTCTGCTATTTCGACATCCACAGCTCGAATACTCACGTCTTGATAGTCAGTGCCGGAGCTTGAGATGCTGTGAAGAATACGGGTGAAGTGCTGTCCCTCAGGTGTATTCTCGCCTACATCTGCCGTGGCGGTCACGATGACGGACTGCGGAATATTCCAGTTGGCCGGCGTGAAGGTAAGTGACTCGACAGAGAGTGAAACTTGCGTTGGATCTGCGGCAGTCACTTGAACAACCACGTTCTCTGTTGGCTGCTTCGAAAGAGCGAGTTCGTAGTTATCCGTACGGTTCAGTTCGCTGGCGAAATCTCCACCCGTACCGCTTTCCGCAACAAACGTACTCGCGCCGGACTCAATCACTTCGATGCTTGGCGTATCGTTATCAATTACGTTAAATCGCAAAGTCCTGATACTGACTTCATCATACGTATCTCCATCACCGGCCCCCGCACCCTGTACGGAAGTGTGGCGAATCTCGAAGACTTCGTTACCTTCCTCGAAGCTGTCCGCAGGTGCGATGACTTCAACGACTTGCGGAATGAACCAATTATTGCGGTTGAAGATCAACGACTGGCCCGATTCAACCGCTTCACCGCCCGGACTTCGTAGGGCGAGGCCCTTGTATCCTTCAACGATACTAGTGACAGGGTCACCATTCTCGTCGGTGGTTGTAGTGGTGCGTGGCCGCGGTGGTGTCGGTATCGCAGCAACACGAACATCCTCTTCAGGCGAACGCGTTAGTACAACTTGGTAAGAAACCACATAGCTGACATCTTGAATGACCTGCAGCGGGTCGTCCGGGTCAGCTGCCTCGAATATCACAGGTTCGACGTAGAGCGGCGTAATTAGCACTTCGCCTTCTTCATTGTCGCCAACGTTGGGAGCGATACCTTTGATTGCGATGTTTTGGTATGCCGCGTCCAAACTACTCGACACTGCGTGTTCAATAAGACCACTGTGTCCGTTGAGGTCGTTGCTGACGACAGTGACAGGCTTACCGTCGGACCCAGTAATATTGAATGTGTCACTGCCAAGTCCACCGACGATTTCAAGGTTGACGTTTTCGTCTGTGCTTTCGACGAAAAACGTATCGTTACCTTCAACGGCGTCAATGATGACTTGCTCGATACCGTCGTAATCTACGAAGCGTCCCGCGCCAAACACCCCATCCTTCGTAACGACGAAGTCATCGCCAAACTCGGTTCCAACGATTGTGAGCGTATCGAGGCCGTCACCACCTTGGAGGTTCACTGGGGCGTTTACGGTAAACGAAACAAAGTCAGCGCCTTGGCCGCCATCGACATTCATGAATGGTGCATCAGGGTCGTCAGGATCGACTCGCACAAACGACCGTAGCAAGAACGTATCGTTGTCTTCCTCGCCAAAGAGCCCGATCTGTGCGCGGTTGCTGTAAACCGTGAACGTATCTTCTCCTTCGCCGCCATAGAATGACGCAGGTTCCGAAACGCCGTTGCTAAGGAAGCCTCTTGTGGTTTGCGTGGTGAAGAACCTTTCCTCTTCTAGCAAGCCAGAGCTTTCGTCGTTGCGATCCGACTGGAATATCTGACCAATCTGGAATCTATCGTTTCCACGTTCGCCGTAAATCGTGAGTGGCGAATCATTGTCGTCGACGATAAAGACGTCGTCGCCATCACCAGCGTTCAGTTGCAATCCGGCTACGTCTGAGTTGTAGTTAACTCGCTCAATACGACCACCTTCGACCGGAAGTCTCGTAATCGGGTCGACTTCGATCGATGCGACTACCGAGGGGCGGAACAGGAAGTAGTCGTCGTCGCTAGTACCAAAGACCTGCAGGTTGTCAGCCCCTTCGGTACTTTGGTCATGGACATCGATCGTTGCTGAGCCGAGGCCGGAAAGTGCGATGTCATATTGGTCCGCTCCGTCCTGGCCATGTAGGATCAAGTGCCCAGTGACTCCATTGAGTCCGGTCTGGTTGCCGGCAAAGTCGTAGTTGACCCTGAGAATGTCGTCGCCATCACCGGCGTTCACTTCGACTTGGTCCGTTAGTGACTCGAAGAAGAACGTATCACTGCCTGCTTCGGTCGTGATCGTAGCTTCGCCTGTGAGTCCGCGAATTTTCACCGTGTTATCACCACTGCCTAGATTGGCAGTCAAATTATCGATCTGGTGAGTCTCTTCGACCAGCAACGTATCATTGGCTGTATTCTCAGTGTCGCCATTCTTGTTGATGTTGATCGTCGAATTTTCAAAGCCTGCAAACCAAACACCGTGCGGATTGAGTCCGAGCACCGAGTCATAGGTCACGGTGTAGTCCGAGTTCGCCGTTGACGGCGTGAGATAGTCTGCCGTAACCGTGATGTCTTCCGAGATTTCACGAATGACTTTGATCGTTTTCGGCAAGAAGAAGCCTGCGCTATCTTGGACCGTTTCGATGTCTACTCGGTCTTCGCCACCAGCGTGTTGAAGTCGCAGGCCGTCGGCAATCGGCTCTCTAACATCAGTGCGTAGCGTTTGCTGGAAGGTTTCACTGATGAGCTCGGTGACTTTTGCGTCGTTGAAGTCGGCCGTTGCGTTGTACCCTTTGCTTGTCGCAAATGAAATCCAGAGGTCAGAATCCTTCTCAAGATAAGTCGTGCTGAAGGTTGTCGGGTTTGCTGGGTCGCCATGCTGGATCGGGTTATCGTTCAAGTTGCGACGATAAATGGCAACGGCTTCGAGCACACGATTGCCTGATGGATCAACGCCGTAGTAAGAGTACGAGTAGAACGACGTATCCAAATCGTCGATCATTCGAGCGTACG
This sequence comes from uncultured Pirellulaceae bacterium, assembly GCA_964397295.1. Taxonomy (GTDB): domain Bacteria; phylum Planctomycetota; class Planctomycetia; order Pirellulales; family Pirellulaceae; genus CAYNJG01. The sequence goes on along the minus strand of CAYNJG010000101.1, from coordinate 9,176 downwards.
CTTTTTCCAGCTCGAGCTCATTTCCTTGCAGATTCTGATTGCCGGGCTGGGACACAACAGAGGTATAGGGACTCGAATCGTCGAGTCTGAATTTAATGTCTCGCAGGCTTTGTGTTCCCAGGCTCGGAATCGTTCCCGGCAGGTCGTTTTCAGCAAGCGACGTCGCCTTTTCGCCCTCAGGCTTGAGGCCATCGAGACGAGTCTGGAATTCACCGTCTTGGGCGTTGTATGCATTCGCTCGGTCGAGCTCAGCCTGCACCCAGATGTCTCGTGAGTATTCGAACTGCGTTTCGATATTAGTCAGAATCGGGCTGTTTTGCTTGTAGACACGCAGCGCCCCGGTACCTTCCCAGGAATAACCGCGCGAGTCCAATTCATCGCTGACCGAAGCCAACGTCATGAAATCACCAAGTGCCTCCATCTTCGCGACGAGAAGTTCGACGCCCGGAATCACTACGGTATCCGATCGAAGTGCATCGAGCGTGGGATCAGCAAGCAACTCTTGAAGTTCATCCAATGAGAATTTGCCAGTGCTCTGAACCCCTTCTTCGCCAAGCAACTCCCGGCCTTTGTTGATGAACGCCGACAATCGATTTCGGAATGCGAGTGATTTATCAAACACGCCTTGGCTTGTTTCGGTGAGGCCTGTTTGCGTGCTGAGATTATCGAAATCGGCCTTTAACTCTTCCAATGATGTAGCCAGCTCGAGCGTTTCGCCCTGCTCTTGGTCGACGGAAACGTTTACTGTCGTGGAAGATTGAGATCCGGCGAGCATTCGATTGAGAACACCGATGTCCGTTTCCCTATTCGCTCGAATCAGAGCGGACTGCACATCACCGTGTCCAATGCCATCGAACTGCGTTAGCGATAGTTGCGTATTATCGAACTGGTACTCGGCGAGTTCTAGCACTTGCCTGCGAACGGTAACCGTGGTGTCTTCGCCATCGTTGACGACAAAGTTGATGGTGTCTTCGCCTGACCCGCCACCGATACGAAGTACGCCCTCGATCGCACTGAGATCATTTTGCGCTGGTAATACGCGAGTGACCTCACGCAATGGCAGGGCATCGAAGCGATAAGCTGCTGTGCCAAGCTGCTCCGACGTGGTGTACGGCTGCAGGACATTAATCTCGTTGATGTCCGTAGGTGCCTCGATGTCGTAGAACATCGATATAATGTCGTTGAACAACAATCCACCGGCGAAGTTCAGTTCGTCTGTGTTAAGCGAATCGTGGGTTTCGCTAGGAATCCAAACATCGTCAGAGCCTTTGACGTGCGGCATGTAGTGCGGGATTCTGAAATACTGTGCCCAGAACCAGTAGCCGCGGTAGTCGTTGGAGACGTGCGTAATGAGTTGACTGATGTAAAGGTCGTTGCCGTAGAGGTCCGGTTCAGCGCCCCAATTGTCGAGTTGCCGAACGCGGGAATCGGTATCGGAGCCGTTGAGTTGGATCTGGTCCGAGTGGATATAGTCACCCGCCATCGAGTGCGCCAGTATTCTCCTTAGGTACTCGTGATAAAAGATGCTGTCGAGAGGCTGGCTCCCCGCTTGGATTTGGTCGTGGGGATTGGGAACCACTCCCATCAATGTCTCGAATGGAATGCTGTCCGGGAGGACGGGAACCGGAGCACCTGGCTGGAAGAACGTGTTTTCATAGTCCCAGTCCTGTGACGCTCTGCCCCAGTTGGCCGCTGGTTGCTCGAGCAGTATTGCTTCCAACTGGTTGACTGCATCGAGGTATTCTTGGCGTCGCTTGTTCGCTTCTTCCGCGGAAAGCCCCGCCTCTTCCGCATTGATGTCGATACTCACTCCACGTACTGGTGCATCCACTGCGCGCTGTACGCCCTGAGCAAACAACTTGAGCGAGAGTGTTATGTTGGCTTCAAGCAACCGCCAATGATCCTCACTGATCTGGACACTTACGTCCTCGTCGATCCACTTCTGGTAGAACGCATTGAAGGCACGTTGCTTGTCCGCCAGGCTCAGCGATCTTTTCTGAAACATGACCTCATTGAAGTCGAGTTCAGGGGCGCCGGGGATCGCAGTCGGGAGGTTATGTTCTGCCGTATAGACAGCGTTTGACTCAGGATAGGTAACCGTATATTCGACTTCCTCACCCCCGAGATGCACTTGGTCATTGCCGGAGCCAAGGTTCAAGAGCAGGCTGAGGTCTTCGTCGAGTCCGTAGAGATAAACTTGGTCGTCACCTGCACCCGTAACAAGCGCAAGTCGCTCGATGCCTTGGATGTCTTCGAGTTTGATCCCTGCACCGTATAGATACTGGCGGCCATCGTTATCTGTGAAGATGTAGAAGGTGTCTCCAACAGCCGTTCCAGCTACGACAACCGTATCGAATCCGGATCCACCGACAATTTCGACGCGGTTGTTTTCTAGGTAATTGATCAGCGTGTCGTTGTCGCGATCCTCTTGGAAATCGGGATCGCCGGGCTGCGGACCATTCGAGTTGATCGAATCCGGATCATCCGGGTCACCGGCAGCAGCGGCTGCAATGTTTCCGCCATCTGCGGTTTCAATGTCGCCCGACTTGTCTTGCAAGATCGCTTTCAAGAAGAACGTGTCGTCGCCCGCTTCCCCGTAGAGGCCGAGTTCACCAACGTTGTGGCTGACTTCGAAGTAGTCGTCACCAGGCCCGCCGTACAATTTGGTGTTAAAGCTCACACCAGGCGTCACGCCATCAACACCATCGACCACGTAGATGTCGTCCGGATTGCCATCAAGGTCGACGTCGTGTTGGACGAGCTTGGTCTTTAAGACACGTCCAATCAGGAAGTTGTCGTTGCCACCTTCTCCGTCGACGCTGATTGCTGCAACGGTATCGTCAAGAACGAAATTGTCATGCCCAGCACCGCCCGCGATGGATACGTTTTCGACGCTAAAGTCGTAAAAGACACGTTGAAAATCCGTGATCCCCGTAAGGGACACGGATGGTCGTACGGTTGCGGCTGCATCGGCAAGATCGATTGGTTGTGAAACGTCGACGCTACCACCGCCCACGGCAACGGCGCTAATAGGCAAGAAGTTCCCGCGGCGATCAGCCTTTCCATCAACAATGCGTATGGTCCAAGGATCAGCGAGCGTACCGCTGCCACTAACGGAGACTTCCTTAATGATCTCATCGTCGAGTGACTCGAGAGCTTGCTTGATAGAGTTTCGGTTCGCCAACATTCTTGCGTTGGCATCTGTTTCGCTTTCGTTTTCTGGCTCGGCAACATATTCGACTACAATCGGGGCGAGGTCGTCACCATATTTGAGTTGGTAGTCGGACGCCGTCTCCCCAAACAGGTTGAACAATTGTTGTTCGTTGACTGGGCGTTCGAACAATGCCTCCAGGTCTGGTTTTCCATCCAACAGCGAGCCTATCAGATCGTTCCTCAACCTAGTCACCGTCGCGCGGGACACCTTTGTCTTGGCGATCGTCTCATCAGAGGTGGCTAGGCGGAACGGCTTTCCTTCGCTGTTTTGATCTGCTGCATTCGTCTCATGGATGATGACCTTCCAAGGAGAAGCGATGGTTCCGAGCCCGGTGACCGAGACCCAATCCTCACCCGCCGGAGCATCCAACAAGGCGTCGAGTGCGACCTGAACCTGCGCCGCCGTCGCATTCGTGGGAATCGCCGTTGACGCCCGCCCGTTGTAGGACAAGGTAAAGGGCTGTTGTGGTTGGTCCGTGCGGGCAATTTCCTGGTGCGAGGTGTCGGCGTCCAGATGCAGCGTGTCGGCTTCGTCACCGCCCCGAATAATGATCGAGTCGTTGTCGATCGCACCTTCACCACTGTCCGTGACAAAGACTTGTGCCTGGCCGCTAATCACACCCTGTAGCGCGAGTGAATAGGTGTCGCTTCCTTCGGACCCATCGAAGATGACTGCGCTGTCGGTAAGCCCAAGAATTGCAAAATTGTTGTCTCTGCTGCCACCATTGAGTTGGATTGTTTCAAACAGCGAGTTGCCGTCCGAATCGCTGATGAGTTCCCGTTCGTCGACGGACTCGGTTTGCGAGGTATCGGCATCACTCGTTTGCGTACCAGTTACATTCAGGAACGAAGTCGTTTGGGTCTCGCCATTTACCTCTTCGGTAATCACTTCGATCGTAAAGTTCAGATCGCGGGCCTCAAGTAACGTGTCGATGCCAGATTCTTCAAGAAACTCATCCACGCCAGCGCCACCGCTTACGATGTCGTTGCCAGGACCTCCATCGAGCTTATCTCGCAGCGGCGAGCCCAACACGAGGTCGTTGCCTTCTCCGCCCGAGAGTTGGACGAAGTCTGCCGCGCGAGCCGTGATGATGTGTTGTTCGGGGCGATTGAAATCGTCGGGAAACGTGTCGACGAACGTGTTGTTTGTAAAAGTGTCACCGCCGAATTCAATGTCTTGCGGTAGGAAGCCAGAGATCAGAATATCACTGTCGCCTCCTCCGTTGATGTCGATCAGATCGGCCTCGGTATTCTCAAACTCGATGTCGATACCACGAATGGTGATGACTATTGTTTCTTCTTCGAGTCCATCAAATTGGCCGTTGCCTTTGTAACGCTGGTGCTTGACCTGAATCGTGTCGGGCTGACGCTCTCTGGTCGGATTCCCGTCTGCATCGGCGGAATCCGTCCACTCATGACCAACGAGGAAGAAATCGCTCTGGTCGGATCCAGAAATCGTGATCTCGTCTTGGTACTGGTCGTCGACCCACAATGGATCCTCGAACCAATCGAACTTTTCCGTTGGGACAAGGACGCCGTCTTCATTTTCCTCCCACACTGGTTTGCGAATCATGCGTGGCACGAGACGCTCAACCGTTTGGAACGGACTGATGTAGACGCTTCCAGGAATGCCTTTGTCGATTGGCGAAGTCGCGAACTCACCCGTTGGCGTGGTATCCACGACAAAATTATCGTCGGCATCCTGGCGTTCAATGACTTGATAGGTCGCTGAATCTAACGCAAGTGTTTCGAACAGTCCGTCGGTGAATTGGTAGACGACCGGCGCGGCTTCGTCATAGTCGTCGAAGGCAATCGACCAGGGAGCATCAATGCCATCGCCTTCCACTCGAACTTCTTCGGGCTCGTAGGCAGAAAGACCCGCAGCAATATCAGCAGCGATCGCTGTTGCACGTGCAGCGATTTTGCTGAGTCGGTCTGGATCATCTTCGAGCAGAGTTGGTGCCGACGTATCGACAGAAACGGAATCGCCTCCGGTCTCGAATGTCGTTTGCGAGATGCCAAACGGGATTACGGAGAGTCCGGTTTTTTGCTCCAGCAACCTGGCTTGCGTCGTGTCCGCACTTATTGGACTTACGAGTGTCTCTTTCTCGCCAGAGATTCGATAGTTCTCACCGTCCACAAATACCGTGACCGTTTCGAGACCAGCGATGGTACGAAGTGCCAATTGAACGGCCTCCGCGCTGCCGTCGGTCGTGGTGACAGTCGTGCCGTCGTACGTGATGTCAGTATCAACGCCAACGTCTGCAACGGGAATAAGTTGGGTTCCGAGTCCGCCGTCCTGCGTGGCAGGTGTACTGCCTACCGATAGCAGACTTGTGAGTGCGTCAACGGTGCTACCAGTAATGTTGAATTCACCGCCCTCGATGACAACGTTGATGGATTCAAGACCGGCGATATTTCGCAAGGCCGTTTGGACCTCAGCGGCCGTTGAGCCAGCGGTAGTGACGTCGCTACCTTGGTAGTAGAAGGTGGTGTTCGCCTGCACGTCTTCAACTGCAATGAATTGAGTGCTCGGAATACGAGCTGTGTTGACGAGCGCCGGGATGGTCATCAGCTGCACTTGCACATCGCGGCGGAGCGTGTGGTCGACGCCTGGGCTGATCTCCTCTGCATCGCGAAGCGTGATGTGCCACGGATCTTCTTCGGTCCCCTGGCCGCTCACGACCGCGTCCGTGATCGTTTCCATCGATTCCAACGCCGCCTTCACTTCGGCAACGGTCATCTGCAACGTTAGTTCAACACTCTCGTTGCCGTAGTGGAATCGAGCGTGATCTTGCCATTCGTCAAGGAAGATGACTTGCGTCGCGACATCGGCAGTTCCAAGCTGACGACCGAGTGCCTTTTCGCCCTGAATAACGACGCCGTCTTCTTTGTATTGCTGAGCAGTGAATTCGAAGAAGTCACCGGCGTCGTCTTGGGCGGCAGCAATTAGATAGACGTCGTAGTTGCCGGTCGCCGTGTTGAGACGCACCTCGGCATGTTGAATGCCGAATAGCTTGTTGATGTCGGATTGCGTGCTTGCCGCGGAGTCCGCATCGACATCTACGCCGAACTTGTTGTAGAAGATCGTGCGAGCTTCGCCGGTTGGAATTTCCCATGCACTGTTGGCCGGCGTGAGTACTTTCGGTGAAGCGAACGCTGGATCTAGTGTTTCATGGCGAGCGAATAGCAGCTTTTCGAAGTTCGTCGAGCCGCCTTCTTCGGCTGCCGCAAGTTCAATGACCCATGGATCCAACGCCGTACCCGATCCGCCGACATTGATGTTCGCGCTGTCGAGTCCGCCCAGCGTTTCCATTGCAGTTTGAAGCGTAGCTGATGTGATCGTCGTTGTAGATCCGTCGACCTCCACACTGTCGCCCCCGTACCAGATGGTTGCGACTTCGTTGTTAAGCACGGGGAGGATTTGTGATATTCGCGATCCGCCCGCCTGCAGACGTTCTCCAAGCTGAGTAGTTACGGCTACTTCAACCGGGAAGAATGCACTTGACGCATCCTGGTCCGCGTCAATGAATACGAACTGCAACGCTCGCCCGGATTGTGTAACGATGATGTCGTCGATAGAGGCTAGGTTTTCAAGTTCCGATTTGACGATGTCATGGAACAGTATTGGAACACCGTTCTGATCAAGCCCACCGTCCTCGACTTTTTGTGTGATGGTGTCCGAACCATAGCGGATCTGCACTTCAACTGCGTTTGCAGGAATGGAAATTGTCTGCCGATGGTTTTCTGCCACGATCTTGGTTGTCACCGCGATATTCGCATCCACGTCTGACGTAGTGCGAACGACAGCTTTGTCCGAAAGCGGCGTTGCCACGACGATGCCTTGTTCATTCGTCGCCGCTCCACGCTCGACGATTTCGATCACTGGATGATTGGCGGCGGTCGGTGCACCGAGATCGATTTCCCAAGGATCTTCGGACGTTCCCGCGCCAAGCACCGTCACATCAGATAGGTCATCGATCGAGTTCAGGCGGGCTGTGAGTTCGGTGGTCTCCATGCCGACTTGCACGTTCACGCCCGCATCGCCGTAGAACAAAATGGCGTTCTCGTACAGAGGATTCAACGATACGTGCTGCACGCGACTGTCTAGTATGAAGGTCGCGTCGTCAGACTGGGTTTCGACGAGCGGAGAACCGTCTTGTTCATAAAGATAGGTCGCGTCGTCATTGTCGATTCGATAGAGGCGTTCGAAGATGCGTACGTCGTCGCGAGGCGTGAGGTTTCCTGTGTAAGCCTGCACGTCATAGTGCGTGGCCAAAACATCGAACTTGCCTTCGTCCATGTTGGCCGTCTGTAGCGTCACAACAAACGGATCGGTCGAAATACCGGTTCCCGTAACGGTCGAGATGGTTTGAATGCCGAGAATCTCCGCTTCGAGTTTGTCCTTCACTTCATCGGCAGTCATGCCAGCTCGAATTACGGTCGAGTCGTCGTCAGTGCGTCCAAAATTGGGAGTAAGCGGGTTGTCGTCGTATCCGTAGAACACGTTGATGCGATCCACGCCTTCGGGAATGAAGAAGCTCTGCTCCGCCAGGTCCGAGTTGCTCGCTGCCGGATCGATTTCGGCAGGTGTATTGATCGGGTTCAGAATTGGTTCGCCCGTTTCTGTCTCGTACAGATAGAAACCGTCTTCGTCGATGTCGTAACGATAGAAGTGAGCCGACGTACTCACGTTGGTGTTTTCGTAGAAGTGACCCAGTCGCAGATAGTTGCCTTCTGCGTCCACTGCACTACCAGAGAAGTTGACCACGTATGGCTCTGCTGCAGTACCTTCGCCCGAGACCGTTACGTTCCCGACGGCAATGGTCGATATCTTCTCCAGTTCGGCCTGAACATCTTCTGCGCGGGTGCCAGAGAGAATCGAGACTCGGTGAATCTGACCCTCTGGGCCCGTCTCTTCTGTCGGATAGCCAAGATCCGCGCGAGCTTCGTCGTATCCGTAGTAGAGTTCAACTTTGCGGCCGTCAGGTATCGAGAAACTCTGCTGACTGTGGTCTTCGGAGAGCGGGAAGATCCGAGCTGCAGTGGTTGTTTCGAAGGGACCGTAGGGCGCCGGGTAGACCTGATGGTTTCCGTCGATGTCACGATCGGGCTGCAACATCGTTGCGTTACGCGAGCCCAACTGCACGTCAACAGAATGTAGATCGGTACCGATCAGGTCTCGGATGTCGACTTTGTCTGCTTCCCGCATCGTATCGAGCTTCAGCTCTTCGATACCGCCAAGCACCAAGTCGTCGGGGCCAATCGTTACCCTTGCTTTGCTTGGGTCGACCGGGTCGGCATCAATAATAACGTTACTTGCGGACCAGAGGTGGCTATCCTCCTCCGCATCACTGAGATCGGTTTTGACATCCAGAACGTCGAGCCCGGCACCGCCAGTAACCGAAATCTGGTCATCAGCACTTTCTAGCTGCTGGTACACCCAGCTAATGATGTCATCGCCCTCTCCACCGTCGATCGTGGCAGCGCCCGTACCTGCGTCGATGATGTCGTTACCCTGGCGACCATAGATCTCATTGGTGCCGCCACCTCCGGTTACTTCGTCAAAGCCGTGGCCAGCGTCGACATAGTCATCACCGTCACCTGCATCAATGATGTCGCCATGGAAGAAGCGGACCATGTGATTGCCATCGACGAGCAGAATCGGTTGCGCCGGGTTGTTGTTGTGAATCGGCTTGCCTTGCGTGCTGTAGAACTCGAAAGGTTTGCCGTTGGCTTGGTAGATCGACGAGACTTGCAATTCACCTTCGTCGTCGAAGTAGAGTGCAAGGTCGCGAGGAATCGCGATCTGGCCGCTACCGTTCAGAACGTTCTCTTCATATTCGTCACCACCAATGATGCGATCATTGCCACCGTAGGTGAGGACCGTATCGAACCCGCGCCCGGCGTCGACATACTCGTGGCCGTCCTTGCCCATGATGATGTCATCACCAGCTCCCGAT